>CAXMTO010000027.1:0-16598 GCA_964196355.1 uncultured Myxococcota bacterium | reverse complement strand
CTCATCCTCAGGTCAGGTTGATATCTTGCAAAACGTACCCCGTCTGTCAGAAATTTGAGGAACTCCTTTCGGAAGGGAACCATGCGTCCCAAGGCTTCGCGGGGATAAAATCCCTGCTCCAGATTTCTGCCTAAAAACGGTGATGCGACACCTTTGACGAACTGCAGGGCAAGCCCATTTTCTTCGAAAAACCGGTTGTTCAACTCTGTTTTATCCTTAATATCCTGTATTTCGACAAGAACATTTTCCTCCCACAGTGAATTCAGGTTACAGGCTGCCTCAAGATAGGCATAATCCCTCAGAAAGGTGAGGGGTCCGGCAACCAATTTCCATATGACCTGGGTCTGTTTTGACGCACCAGGCTCCGACAGTTCATTACGTAACTTGATGAGGTTTCTCTGGGCGACATACATCGGTGCCTCAGATACGGCAGGATCCTCTTTAAAAATATCAGAGGCCATCTGAAATGAAACTTTTCTTGAAGAGGTTGCAAGAACTAATTCGGATAATGAGTTTCTATACTCGTTGAAAAATACTCCCCCAAGCATCTGGGACTCCAGAACCTGACCGGCGCCGGTTGCCCCGAGTCCTTTTTCTATCTTACTGATTGTAGCTTTTCCTTTCTTCGTCACCTTGGCAAACATCGATTTCTTTTCCTGGATCGCTTTCTCGTTCGTCGCCTCATTCCAGGTTTTCTCAAGCAGTTGAAGCAGACGGATCCAATCCTCGTCCTGACCACCGTCCAGCACACTCAATTCTTCGTTCATGCGCTTTAACAGGGCGAAGTATGGTCCCTTGTCAATTGCCATTACAGAGGCAACCTGCTGCCATGACGCCCTGTCCCGGATATAATGTTCTGCCTGAGGAAATTTTCTCGCATAATCGTACCAGATCTGCCTGTAAGCCTTGGAATACCACTTGTTAAATCTAGCCTTGTTAGCGGCAATAGCCAGGTGATCAGACAGGGCTCCCTCAATCTGTCCTATTAAGGTTTCAATCGCCTCTTGCCCGTCACCAGTGAAAGCGGGCGGCACACTGACAATATCCTCGCGATCAAGAGTCGCTCCCCAAAAATGAGCCATGGTAAGGTAATCAAATCTGTCATCCTTATTGATCCAGGTCACAAGCCAGTTGAGATTGGTACCAGGCAAACTCAGAATATGATGCAGCTGTTTCTGCAGCAGTTTTCTCTCTTTTTGAAGCATTTGCTCATCGCCCTGCCACAACAAATAGTGTAAATATTGTGTTCCTATTCTTTCACTGACTTGGTTAACGAGCATCGAGTCAGCAGCCGATACAAAAGGCTGAAATGAGGGCTGCACCATCTCTTTCAAGCCAGCCATTTTCTGACCTTCGAGTCGAGATTTCAACAGGTTGATGCGATGGGTAAGGTGCACAACATATTCGCCCATGATTTCTTCTGCACTTTCCGATGACAACTCCACGAGTCCCATCTCCAGCTGTTTATCAAAATCCTGGGCAAATTCATCCTTATATTGCGCACAATATTTTTCTTTAATGGAAGCCTCAATCACCTGACTTTCATAGAGACCAAGTCGGGGAAACCACCAGCTGTTGTTGTTTTTTTCAATGCTGCTGATACCGCTTTGAAAACGCTCCATAATGGAGGTATCCGTCAAAATTTCCCCGTGCAGTGCAATCGACTGGCTGAATGCAGCGGAAACTGTTCGCAGGGTCGTCAGGTTTTTTACAAAAGAAAAACTCAGCAACCCGCAAACCGACAAGACAATTGCCACCCACGCAACCAAACCAATATTTCTTGTCAGCCTGGTCCAGGCCAGAGCACTCCTGGTCGGTGCATAAAGGTTCCGATCACCCGACATTACCTTAGCGAAGAGATCATGCAGAAAAAAACCTCGATTTGTCCCCGGAAGTATATCCTGCTGTTTGAGTAAGCCGAGCTTATTTAAAAAATGGGAATACGGAGTACCTTCCTGTTTGCCGCTGCTAAAGTGGAGCCCGCGCAGCATTGGTGTTTCCTGATACGGATTTTCTTTGAACGCAGCCTCTACAAAGGCTTTGAGGTTATTATCGAGATGGGCAAACTCATTTGGAAATAATAGGAGCTCCGGGCTCTGGACCGGTTTATGTTTGTCCTGAACTGCTCCTGATGCAAACAGCAAAAGCCGCAGTTCTCTCAGTTTTCCTTGTATTGATCCGAAACTCTTATCTACCAGACCACTCACATCTGTTGATAAATCATGGTTTAACAATCCCATGGCCTGGTCAAGACAGTTTTCCGGTAAACATTCACAAAAGCGGGTCATTCCCTGCACGAGATCACATTTCGTTACCAGGACATATACCGGAATTTTCATACCAAGAACCCGCATCAGCTCGTCAACACGCTGACGGATATTCTGTCCGTCTGCGACGATAGCCTCCTTTGGGGACTGAAGGAGCTTATCTGCAGCAATTGTAACTACGAGTCCGTTCAGAGCCTCTTTTTTCCTGTATTTGATAAGGAGCGACAGGAATTTCTGCCACTCCTTTCTGTCACGCCCTTCTTCAAGAGGTATGGCGTAGCGACCCGCTGTATCAAGTATCACCGCCTGTTCGAAGAACCACCAGTCACAGTTTTTGGTTCCTGCGAGGCCGGATGTTTTCCGGGTCTCGGCAAAAGGGGCAGACAGCTTCGAGCTTTGAATAGCGGTGGTTTTTCCGGACCGGCTTTCACCAATAACCATGTACCAGGGGAGTACATACAATGGGTTTCCCGATTTCCCCAGCTGCGATTGGTTTAGTGTTTCTATCGCCTCCTTCCAACGTGCCTGGAGATCCTGTTCCGTGGCAAAATCACCATCTCCCGCATTCTGCCGGTAAGTGTCATCCTGAGCAATTACTTCATTAACGAATTTTTTCTCACGTCTTCGAAGAAGTATCTTACGAACCAGAATCCATATGCAATAAATCCCTATATAAACAAGAATGAAGCACAATCCTACCCACCAGGACCAGGTCATCCAGATTACCAGCCCAAATGTAAGAAGGCCGATAATAGCGAGGATTGAAACCAGAAAAACAAATTTCAACAATATGATGAGTGTTTTTTTCATTAGTGGATCGATTTTATGAGGTTTTCACCCACACTACTTAAGGAAAATTGGTAAATTACAAACAGTAAAACAAGCAGAATTACTGGGGCACCCGCAGCTAGAACTGTTCCAAGGCGGAGGAATCTTCTCTTAACCGTAACCCCCGAACCGGAGCCGTCCGAATATGCCTCGGGAAACAGCCTTTTATCCTTGAGTGCATCCACGGTTGCCAGGTCTCCATTGAGCAGCTTGAGATTTGAACTCTTTAGCTGGTTTAAAAGAAATTCATCCCCGGGGTTACAGAAACGGCCTGAGAAGCCAAGGGCCAGACATATGTAATAAACCTCCCTGACCCCAAGTTGCAGAGGCTCCAGTTCGTTTAATTTATCAAAAAACAATTCGCCTGCATCAACGGTCTGAAAATAGCTCCGTTGAAGCTGATCTCCCTGCCATTTAAGTTTCTCCTGCCATTGTGAACTCAAAATAACTTCATCTATCCAGGCAAAGACTGCAAATTGAGCAAGTTCAAAATCTCCTGAAGATATCTGATGCGACTTGCAATGCGACTGGCTATTAGCAATAAGCTCAGAAATATCAGCCTTTACCCGTTCATAGCCCGGTTGTTCGCCGGGCAGCGATTTGATCAAATAGCTGACATAGGCGATAAGCTCAATGAAGCAATCGATCAAATTCATCACTATCTCCTTCCGACTATCATAAGTTCGGCTTTCAACTCATCTGGAGCTGTATCCCAGAATATGGCAATATTTCTGTTTCTTTGAACCTGCTGCCATAAATCACTATTTATATCAATCTGGTAATAAACCGATCCAAGTTTTCTTGGCAATTCCTGAGGTACCGTATCAAGATGTACCGATCTGATTCCCGGCAAGGCACGGGCAATCAAAATCGGCAGAGATTCGCGAGCACCCATCTTCGCCATACCTGTAAAGTTCTGTAATTGTTCTTGATGTTCATCGGGCGCATTGAGTACCAGAAAAAACCTGTTGTTCCCTTCAAAAACCGCAGGTTGTAGCTCGGTTGTGCGGTAAGTACCGTCATAAACAAGTTCAAAAACATATTCCGGGCCTGCGGTAATTTCATCCAGCAGACGCAAAAGGGTCTTCTGGGCAGAAAAAAAACATGCAAACAGTTTTCGGTGGTTATACACTGGAACAAGAGAAGATCCATCGTCCAGCTCGCCCAAGACGTTCACACTCTCAGAAAAAGATGACAGCTCGCCAATTATCTGTCTCAATATTCCGTAGATTGCCCATGGATGTACAGTCGACGCTTCAGTAAAGTGAAAGAGAAGCGGTACATAACGATTGAGTGATCTCAATGCCAGCAGATAAACAGTATCCCTTGCCCCAAAATCTGCAGTATGTATACCTCTTACTCGCTTATAGGCTTCCAGCTGGTGCGCTCTTGAAGTGAGTTGATCACGAATCTCCATGATTAATTTTTTAAATGGCGCAACAGCTGAGAAACTCAGGCAGGGGGGGAAAAACCGCTTCGAACTGACAATCTCCTCGCCGCTGCGGGTAAGCAGTACTACAGGGATCAGCTCATAATCACCAAGCTGATCTACTTCAGTTTCCCAAAACAGCTTCAAAACATAATACATGCCACGAACCTGGGCATCAGGACCTCCCTGGTGCAGATCAACCACATCCTCAGGGTCAGTGGACGTCACATATCGCGTTGTCACATCACTTACATTTTCAAGATTCGGTAAAACGGTGACATTCTCACCATCCGGGTTCCATTTGCGAATGCCCAGGTAGCTCCCGAGGGGTTTTCCTCCCTCAAAGGAACCTTCGCTGAAGGAACGGGGATCAAGAAGGCTGTCACCGGGAAATGTGACCAGCGTACCATCAGGGAAGACAAATTCGCCTTGTAAGATATGCAGCGAATGGTTGCCAAGGGAAGCCTCCTGCACCTTCATTGTAGCAACACCCCAGAAATGGGGTTGCAGGAGCGGCGCAGCTGACGCTGCAAGCGAATGCATATAGCGATCAAAAAGCTGGAAGTGCTGGGGCTGCAGAAAAAGCCCCTGATGCCAGAAAAGCGGTTTTTCCATTTTGTCTCCCTACTCCTGCTAAACGTTTTTTTCAATACTCCCTTTAAAGGTGAAGATACCTTCACAAAATGTCTTCCAAGGTGCTAATAGCTCTGAATTGCGGCTATCTGCTCTGAACCTAGATTAACAATTCCTTTTACTTCCATTGCCATAGCCGATTTCTGGTCCTTTGAGATCAGTACCGGTATGTTGATGGTTTTCACAATACGTTCTTTTTGAAGATGTGAGTACCCGGCAACAAATCCAATTTTCTGGGTGCCTGCCAGACGATCCATTATGAACGTCAAATCCTGTCCGGGATGGATGATCAACCGCTTGGCATTTCTAACACTGCTGTCAAAAACTTCACAGTCGAGAAGCTGGTATATGCCGTCTTCATTTGAGGCTAATTGATTAAGCATCTCATCATCTCTTAATTGATAGACACACAACATCAAAGTGTGAGGTGCTCCCTCGGACATGTTGAGTATTCTGTCTGCTTTAAGACGGAGTGTTATCGCGTCTTTTTCAAAAAGCCATTGGGGCTTTGGAGTGGCCATTTTTTTCGCAGAACATGACGCCAAAATAACCAGGCAGACGACAGCTATAAGCACACTTGTGATTGTTTTAGTCAAGACCTTGTCTCCTTATGTGTGTGTTTTGTCACTACATTGCTTTTCAAATGTTCTGAGATATTCCTCAAGACCCCGCCCCGACTCATGCCAGGCTTGCAAGGTGTCATAAAGCTGTGTGTATTGATCAAACGCTTCAGCCTTACGAAGAGCTCCGAACTTAAGACCTCCGGAACATTTGTTAATACTTTTTTCCGGGCTTAATTCCTCTAAAACCTTGCCTATGATGAGTAGATGTGCCTCTTTAAAAGATTCATATGATGCAAAAAAGGATTTTCTAATCTGGTCGATATACGCTTCAAGAGGTTTATCATCATGTATTTCATCAAGTTGTTTTCGCAAAACATGCCTGATAGTCTCATCGAACTGGTTATCACGGTTTAATGTACCATTTATTGCCTGCAATAAATCATTTAATCCGTCGAAAATGACGCCTAAAGATGCACAAAGTTTTTCCTGTAATTGTTTGTTAGCAACTTTACCGGCATCCACCTGCTGCCCCAGGAGAAGCGATATAAACCGTAACAGTTGATCCTCGGTCTCTGTCGATAAGAGAGGTTGTGAAGCTGTAGTTGCAGTAAACTGCCCGGAGATAGTCTGTAAAACCTCCAGTCTCTCGGGTCCAGGAAAAGTCCCTAACAGTTTCTCAAGGTATGCTTCGATATTCACATAACCAGTATCACCCTCCTGTCGGTAGATTGTACGTATTTCGTCAGATATCTGGACAATGGGGGGCATCATAGGTTAGCCGTCTTTTTTTATTGGCCGGAGAACAACTGTCTCTGTCAGGAAATCAATCTCATCGTCATACTGCTGTGCATTGTCCTGTCCTCCGTTCTCTTGGGAACCAAGACTCTTTTCTGTATTTTCCGAATTTGTCACGGGATTCTTTGTAATCCGAACTGTTTTTTCTAAATCATCGACTTCTGGTGAAGGGACCATGTCCTGGAGATAGTCAGATGCTTTTTCAGGAATATCAGGGCCTGCCTGCTGCAGGTTTTCATTGGGTGAAATGACAACAGTTTCCTCGAAAGCATTGGTGTTGCCAGCTACATTATTAATACCGGCATCAGTTGCTGTTAATTGGGTGGCCCTTAAACCTGGAGATATTATAACAGTTTTGTCCGGGTCATTTTCCGGGACGTTTTTTTGTTTTACGTAGTGGTCTGTATCAGGATAGGCAAATTCTTCAAATTCTGTTTGGGCAGTTTCATGGTCTATCCGGGGGTGCTTTGCTTCCCTCTCCCATTTTTCCTTAACTTTTTCTATAATATTTGAAATTTGGATATCTTCAGTGTCTGGAGATGGAGTGACTTCCACCCGCGCTGATGTCAAGACATGTCCCTTCAGGTCGGTCAAACATGTGTCGATAGTTTCAAGAATATCTGCCTTTTCCTTATAATCATTGTGGTAACCGGCAAGAAGTAACTCCTGCCCAATGCCAAGAATTTTATCCCACTGCTCATTCCAATGACTGGTATTAACGCTTTCATCTTTGGCGGACCAGAATAATTGATAGGGTCGAAAAGTATCATCAGTCTTTCCAAGTGGTGAGTTATTTTCACCATCGCTTTCAAGCAGAGACTTGAGACGCTGGAAAATTTCGGCCTCACCCTGCCTTTTGTTGGCCAATAACACAACAAACCATAAAAGACCAATCGTATAAGTATGGTTTGGCTCTGATTTTTTCGGATACGGAATTACTTCAGAAAAATCCGCCCCCAATCCAAGGTGAGTAACTGAAAAACTCCAGAAACTTGGCAAAGACGAGTTGGAAAGAAGTGAAATCCCAACTGTGTTTAATGGTATGTAATGACCTGAAAGCCTGCCCGATAAAGTGTTATTTAAAAAATGTTCAACAACTGATTTTAGAAATTTTATTTTCAGATAGAGTACTTCAATAAAATGACGGGAATCCTCAATCGGATGCAGGAATCCTACATCCTCTCTGTTCTTCACCAGTTCCCCATTATTCATAGTAAACTGGGTCACGCCTCTCACGGACCAATAATCTGCCAACTGCTCCGTCGAGGCACCTGATACCATTGCCAGATAATCATGTCCATTACACGAGCACCTGCGGGTAAGAACCATATAAAATGGATAAAAAGAAAAATATTTTATTGCATCAACAGCCTCTGTGCCGGCTTCATAGCACTCTTCATGAAAGGAACAGTCAGCACAGGGAAAATGTGTGTCAGGTTCAGGATCACTCCGGATAGATCCAAAATCGTGTATCAACTGCCCAGGATCTTTTACAGCTGAATTCTCTTCGCTATTTGTGGTCCTGGCATACCAGGGTTCACCGTGCACGGGAGTACATGTAGAACAATACAAATAGCGACGCAGAGATTTTGAGTAATGGGGAAATCCAGACTTACCAAGAAGCTCATCATCGCGACACGACGATAGCATTCTGCCACAACGAAAACATGGTGGATGAAAAAAGAGTTCTCTTTTGCTGCAAAAAAATAACGGTGCAAATGGAAGTAATTCGCCTCCAACGCCAAATTGTTCTGAGAACATGATCTGATCTGGCAGTACTCCATGCACATCACTATATTTTGCAGCCCGTGACCAGGATTTATCAATGGTACTGTTTGTAACAGAAAGAGTATTTGTATCAAGGAATGGATAGTGATCTCGCTGGATAAGCAACATCACAGGCTTCACAAGTGAACCAAAATCCGTGCGTATTTGAGCGTTAAACCCTACAGCCAGGCAATCACTGGTGTACTCAGCCGTAAATATCCCTACCTGTCCTCCAGAGGTATCGGGCCCCGTTTTTATCGTAGATATATCGAGACATAGCTTTTCCCCCTCAGCACAGAGAGAAGGAAGAAGAGATATAGCCTGAATATTACTGTCCACGATAATGATCCTTGGTGGAAATTACTATTTCACCCAAACGCTACCATACAATGAATTGTTATTACACCATATATTGTGCATTATTGTCAAGATAAGTATTTTCCTGCCAATTACGAGATTTCATGGCAAATAGCATCAAACACCGGTAAACGGTAAACAAGTCCTGCACTCTTTTCAGTACTCGCTTGAAGGGTATAAGTACCATGGTGATATATCTAACAACACAATTTCAAAAGACATTCCTCGGTTTCTTGTTTTTTATTACAGAAATCCAGGAGTAAGGTACTAAAAATCTATACCAATCTCCCTCTCAGACCCCATAACCGAGTGCAAAACGAGGATCCATCTTTGATGCCTTTATTGCCGGGTAGAGCCCGGCAAGGCCGCCCGTTATCACAGCTGAGGTAAGAGGAATCGCTAGAATTTCCAGTGAATAATAGATTGGCCAACCAGCAATCAGTGAAATCACCTCCGAGAGCACTACACCACCGCCCAGACCAATTACTCCACCTATCGTTGTTAATATTACTGATTCCATAAGGAATTGTAAAATTATATGATATGGCCGAGCTCCGACTGCTCTTCTCAAACCGATCTCTCTCACCCGTTCGGAAACACCTGCCAGCATAATATTCATTATACCAATGCCCCCAATGATCAGAGAAAAACCACCAATTGAACCAAATACAATATTAAATGTCTGCTGTATTTTTCTTGACTGTGCAAGCAACTCAAAAGGTACGATAGTTTCAAAATCGTCAACTCCGTGATGCGCAACTTCCAGAGTTCTTTTAATAACAGCGGTTGAGAGATGCATCTTATCCACTGAATCAATTTCTATAATGAGCTCAGATAAAGGCGTAAATCCGTCATTCTTTGTTTGTACTATGGTTCCTAACGGAATGATGATAAGGTCGTTAACATTCTGGAGGGAGATTCGTGTATTCTCCGACCCTAGAATATCCTGCTTCTGTATCACGCCGACGATTTTCCATAAATCACCACCGATATGAATTATCTGTCCAGGCTTGCCTTCTGCGCCCAATGCCTTAGATACTGACCATCCAAGTGCACACACTCTATTCTGGTTAACGATATCCCGGTTTGAAATAAATCGCCCGCTATTCATAGACAACCCGAGTATTCGGCTGTAACCACTTGAGGTCTCTAATACCTGGGGACTGATATTTTCTGGAAAACTTATAAGATCAACGACCCTGACACGGGTAGCTGCCGTCTGTTTGATTGCCGGGCAAGCTATTTTCAACCGATCTATATCACTTAGCTGCAGACCCAGGGAATGATATTTTAGTGCTCTATTCTTCTGTGCTTGCGTCAAATTATCTGAGCGAACAAAGATATTTTTAACACCCATCTGTTCAATCCGACCCAATGTCTCCATCTCTGCACCTTTGCCTATAGCAAAAACCGCAAGCACCGTCATCACCCCGCAAACGATACCTAGTATGCTGAGACTTGATCGCAATTTATGGAGCAGCAATGAAGTTGAAGCTGTGCTAACTATGTACAAAAAATATCGCTTATGCTCTGCGAAAGGAGCCATTGTCAAGGATCATCTGTTTTTGAGCATAATCTGCAACTTCAGGATCGTGGGTAACCAAAATTATGGTATGGCCCTGTTCATTCATACGCCTGAAGAGATTAAGAATTTCAATACTATTTGTTCGATCAAGATTTCCTGTCGGTTCATCTGCAAGTATAAGTTCAGGGTTTTGAGCCAGCACCCGGGCAATTGCAGCCCGCTGCATTTCCCCTCCTGATAATTCAGCCGGTTTATGGGACAGCCTGTCTTCCAGCCCTACCTGTTGTATTGCTTTTAGAACTCTTCTCTGCACTTCTTTTTCTTCAACATTACCATACACTAACGGTAAGGAAACATTCCGGGCAACATCTACGCCGGGGAGCAGGTAAAACATCTGAAAAACATGCCCTATATGACGCGATCTGATCTCGGCCAACCTTTTTTCTTCCAGATCAGTGATTTCCTCACCGTTTAAACGATAACTGCCGCTTACCGGTTTCAGCAGACACCCCAGTATGTGTAAAAATGTGGACTTCCCGGAACCCGACGCCCCCATTATGGCAGCAAACTCTCCCTGGCCAAGAGTAAATTCTACATTATCCAATACCGCAATGTTTCCTGAGCTTCTCCTGTAGTAATGGCACAAATTCTGCGCTTCAACTATCACAATAATCGATCCATAAATGAAATAACACCCCACAAGGGGGTATAAGTACCTTGGTGGTATATGTAACCACATAATTTCAAAACACATTCCTCAGTTTCTTGTTTATTATTGCGATGTTTCAGGAGTAAGGTACTAAGTCAGGGCACACTTTCAGGCTGAATCAAAGAAACGCTCGCGCCCACTTCCAAACCTTTCCTGACCTCTACAAAGTCTTCATTCTGCTGGCCAATTGTAAAATACCGTTTTTCATACATAACAGTATTCCACAGGTAGCAATAATCGCCACCGTCATCTCGAAACACAGATTGGATCGGCATTGTCGGAACATCTCTAAGAGATGCAACATGGACTATAATTTGAGCCGACATGCCAGGCCTCAGGCGTTCGTTTCCGTTGCTGAGGGAGAAAACAACCTGAAAATATTTTTCCCCTGAACCCATATTCCTCTGCTTTTTTGCCAGGGCCCCGACAAATGCAAGCCCACCATCAAATCGATCCTCCGGGTACGCATCAACTAAGACAGTGGCCTTCTGTCCTACATGGATTTTGTGCAAATCTGTTTCCCTGACCTGACTTTTTATGGCAAGACTGGAAATATCGGGCAGGTACATAATTGGCTGGTTGACGATGACTGTATCACCTTCTCGCGGAGTACGCATCTCACCATTTCTAAACGCTTCATAATGGATAAGCAACCCAGCAAGAGGGGCTCTTACGACTGTTTTTTCCAGCTCTTTTTCAGCCTTCTCCAGAGATAATCTTACCGCTTTCAATTGTCCCTTCACCTGCTGGAATTTTGCCTCACCATTGGCTATTTTATGAACACTCGATTGTTTCACCTGTTCGATTGACAGCAGGGTGTTTTTGATCTTTGCCTTACCGCTTTCTATCATCACCGGCAAAACATATTTCTCGTAGCTGTCAAAGCGTCGCTTTGCCGATCTATATTTATCTTTGAGAATCTCGATATTCTCGTTGATACGCTCAAGTTCTACCGGACTGGCAACACCTTCCTGCTCCAAAGCCCGGAGGTCAGCCTCATATGCCTGATAATGTTTAAGCTCCATATCAGCTTTATCAAGTTCGTCACTAAACTGAGCAAGTTTCAGGGGACCCTCACCTTTAATCAATCGCCTGAGATCCAGTTCTGCAACTTTATGGTTATATTCAGCAGTTGCAATCCTCTGCTCTGATTCTTTTTTCTCCCATTCGACAAGTTGTTGAATGGCCTTTACTGCAGTTGCCAAGCTGCCAATCTTGTTAGATAGCTCCTCAATTTTGTCCTCAAAAGGCTTCGGATCAAAGCGGACCAGAACTTCACCAGCAACAACAAATTTACCGTTTTGAGCAAGATAAATAATTTTTGCTCCGGTCCCCTTAATCTCTGACGAGATCATGTGTGAATTTTGTGCCTCCAGGGTGCCGAGTGTCCTGACTTTTATATCTATATCCCGGTACTTCACCTCTGTAAGATTCGGAGCTTCTCGATTTACCTTTTCAGTTTTTTCAGGTGCAGCAAGAAGAAAATAACCCGTCAAACCAAGAACCGACAAGATTATAACTGTTAGTAGAACACTCCTGCTCCTCATGGTCAGATACCCTTATATTCAAGTAAAGTACCTATCGTAGCGCGCAGTCGATACCCGTTAATAATGTACAATATCTCATCTGATAAGAGGTTCGCCTTGGCTCGTTGCAGTTGGGTCTGTGATTCAATCAAATCAAAATTGTCAGCTTCTCCGTGTTGAAATTTAATATGAGCAATTCGTAGCTTTCCTGTAGCCTGGGTTATCTGTTCACGGCGAAGCCTGATTCTCTTTTGAGCTTTATCCAGCGAATTCATCATTCTTCGAACTTCACTGATTATGTTTTCTTTAACTGTTGCAGACTGCAAATACTCACGATCAACGGTTATCTTACTTTGAGCCCATCTTGATTTTTCAGCCGAACGAGCAAAATCCGTATTACTTGTCAGACCTATAAAAAAAACATTCTCGTCAAATACAAAAAGCCGGTCAAATTCGCTCGAACGACCTCTTCTGCTATAAGTTGCTTCGAGATTTAATTCAGGCAGGGTATTGTGATAGGCAATCTTGGATCTTCGGACCGCCTCTGAAATGTCAGCATTTGCCTGAGTAATCTCAATCCGATTTTTTAAAGCAATTGACACCGCTTCATCCAGTTCCAAAGTTATTACTGAATACATAAGTGGCGCCTGTACAAGAAGCGACTGGTCCTGGGGAAATGCCAGAATAGTTTTAAGCTTGTCGGCTGCATTCTCAGCCCGTTCTTTTGCATAATTAAGACTATCTTCAACCTCCTTGATGCGTATTTCAACTCTGTACACATCCATCGATCGTGCAAGGCCTATTCGTTCTTTAATATGTGTGCGCTTCAGATAATTTTTGAGTTGTTCTATCTGCCCTTGAAATAAATCTATAATTTGTTGCTCTTTCACCAGGGTATATACAGCCGCTACCGACTCAAGCATCGTATTGACCCGTTGTCTATGCAGAAGTCGGGCCGACCTGGCAAAAGCAAATTCACTGCTGTAGATATCATCGAGGACGACATCTGAGCCAAAGCCCCTCAGAAGGGGTGCTGCGAAAGAAAATCCCACCCCTACATCATATTCACTGTCGCCACGTGCGACACTGGGTTTGAGATCAACTGTAACACCAGTCTGAAATTTCTTGGCTACAGATCCACCAACCTGCCAGACCGTTACTTCATTTTCGTCGGCAGAAGTGTAATTAATGCTTGATAATGGTTTAATTTTTATATCAAAAACATTGCGGGAGGCACTGAGATTTACTCTGCTGCTTTTAACTGCAAATTCCTGGTCTTTAATACTTCGGTTATTCCTCAAAGCCAGATTTACAACCTCATCAAGGGTGAGGTCAATCGTGCCAGTACCGGGGTCTTTTAATGCTGTTTCAGCATATTCCGGCACAGCCGCAAAAGATTTTCCAGTCAGAAACCCAAATAACAGAAAAATCAAAAAGATATTTTTTCTACTACGGATTACACGAGCCTTCATTATATCCACTCTGTGCTTCCAATTTTCTGTTAATCCATATGTGATGGCGTCGTAAAAAGTACCCAAAGGGCATAACAATCCGATCTCCTTCGTTTTAGGTTTTTATCAGAACCTCAACATACCGAATGTATTGTTGAGGGCCTGATAAAAACACTACGCCTCGGAGTCTTCGCTTACCTGTATATCGAACTTTTTGACTTAACCATATAAGGCTTCGAGTGACCTTTTTACGAATCCGTCATATGTAAGATAGTGTAAATAATAATAGGTGCCACAGCATCTTCTACGTTACCACAGACAATCCAAAAAAACATTTAAAAGCAGTACTATTCCCGATGATGCAGTTGTCAAAAACAGCCTCGGCTGCATGCAATTCGCAGAACCTGCTGATTCGTGTTGTCCCAATCGGTTTTTTCCAGCACAACATATCATAAGGCTTATGAGACCGAACGATGAAGACTCCAAAGTCATCAAAAAAATGATGTTGAACAACTTTCAAATTTCACTTGACACAAACTATCCTATAGGATAGGTAGAAGAATCCTATATGATTTACAAGAAGATCATATAGGAAATACTGTACCTTGGAGATAAATTTCTCAGCTGTTCAAGTAAGAAATTTCAGCCGGACTTTTCCTGTTCATCGAGGCAAGGAGGACAATCAAAATGGCCAAGGGTGGAAAGACAAAAAACCAGGTGGTCTACGAAAAGCTGAGGCAGAGAATCATCAGGGGGACAATAAAACCCGGACAAAAACTGGTAATGGCCAGCCTGGCTAAGTCTCTTGGTTTCAGTGAAACCCCGATCCGGGAGGCGATCAGGCGATTGGAAAGCGATGGCTATGTGACCTTCACGCCACACTCCGGCGCCATGGTGACCAAGATCAACGACAGGGAACTCTCGGAAATTTATCTGATCCGTATCTCTCTTGAGGCCCTTGCCACCCGGCTTGCCGTCCCCTGTATCAGTGACAACGATATTGCCTGGCTGGTAAAGAAAAATATCGAGATGAAAGTAGCGGTTGAAGAAAGCCGATATGAAAGTCTCGCCCGGCTCAACAAGGAGTTTCACCTGCGTATATACAGGGCGGCACCGGCCCCCCGTCTTTACAAGATGATATCCGATCTATGGGATGCCTTTGAACGATGGCCGAGCATTTTCTCCTTTGTCCCGGAGCGAGCCGCAACCGCCATTTCAGAGCATGAGGAAATTATCGACGCGCTGTCGACTGCTGATGTAGATCATGCCGACAAACTGATGAAAGAACAGAAAACGAATACCTTAAAGGCTCTGCAGAATTATATGGTACAGCTCAATACCGCTTCACCAGAAATACTGGAAGAAATCTGGCAAAAATAAGTCGATCACTGAGCTGTCAATAGCCTATCCGCAATACTTAGGAGGATTCAAACATGGATTTGGGAATAAGAGGAAGAAAAGGAATAGTCGGCGGTGCAAGTTCTGGGTTGGGCAGAGCATGTGCTCTTGCTCTTGCCCGTGAGGGAGTTGAACTGACAATAGTTGCTCGTACCGCAGCCGACATAGAGGCAGCGGCAGAGGAAATCAGTTCTGAAACAGGGGTCCTGGTTATCCCTGTGGCTGCCGATATTAACAGTGATGAAGGGAGGGCCGCGGTGCTCAGCGCCTGCCCTGAACCGGACATCATTGTCAACAATTCAGGCGGACCACCAACGGGGAATTTCCGCGACTGGGATCGTGCGGCATGGCTGGATGCAATTAACAACAACATGCTTGGTGCGGTCTTTATGATCAAGGAAACTGTGGATGGAATGATCGCCAGAAAATTTGGTCGGGTCGTCAATATCACCTCGAGTGCAGTAAAAGCCCCAATCAGCATACTTGGCTTGTCCAATAGTGCTCGGGCTGGTTTGACCGGTTTCGTCGCCGGCACTTCCCGGGAAGTGGCAAAGCATAATGTGACTATAAACAACCTGCTGCCGGGTGATTTTGACACCGGCCGACACCAGGCCAATACCCGGGCACTGGCCAAAGTCCAAAATCGAACGTACGAGGAGATGCGGGAAATCCGAACTGCTGCAGTCGCCGCAGGCAGATTTGGGGAGCCCTCCGAGCTGGGTGATCTGTGTGCGTATCTCTGCAGCGATCAGGCCGGATTCATCACCGGCCAGAACCTGCTGATTGATGGCGGCAAATATCCTGGAACCTTTTGAAAAGGAGGCTTGTGTAAATTGTTGCAGTGTGTTGCAGGAGGCGCTTTTAATCATACTGGTCTTAAACTTCGAGGCAGGAGTTTAAAAGCCCACCTCATTATAAATCTAACACCGGTTAACGGTAAAAATTCCTGTACTCTTTTCAGTACCCGCTTGAGGGGTATAAGCACCATGGTGGTATATGTAACCACATAATTTCAAATCACATTACTCAGTTTCTTGTTTTTTATGACAGGGTCTCTGGAGTAAGGTACTAAAATTCAATATCGTCGTTAAAACCATTGCTATGAATGTGGATCGAGAAATAACACAATTAAACAAAACACCAGCTTCCCAGGATGGCAAAAAAAGAAAAAGTAGAATTGTACCCCTCCTCTTTCAGCTCTTCTTTTCTCTGGTTGTACTCGGATGTGGTGCTGCTGTCGCCACCTACTATCTCAAAACGGCACCACAGGCAAACCCACGAAAAAGAGCACCAAGTCCTTTAACTGTTCAGGTTGAGTCAGTAAAATACATGGACCACCAGGTGATTATC
>CAXMTO010000026.1:0-7035 GCA_964196355.1 uncultured Myxococcota bacterium | reverse complement strand
CAAAACTAACGTCCCGTCTAACCAGTTAAGATTATTCGATTAAACGTTGGGACACTAATGATTCTTAATATAAGAAATTATAGAAATAGATGTAAAATAATATTTCTAACTAATTTTAAAAACTTGTTTTTAAAAAACATGAAAATTTCAAAAGTGCAGATGTCTTGCCAACATCTACAGTTTTGTAATTCAAAATCTGACTGAATATATCCATCGTACATCTTGATATATTAGGAATGATTCACAACTCAAGGTTTATAGCAGTTATCGTAAGTCAGCCGTTAAACAATACAAAAGGAAAGGTGTTTATCATTTAAACCACCGGAATCCATGAATATCAAGATTTGTAAGCCCCAAGTCTTTTGCTTTGTTTACAACATTTACATATTCTTTTTTCGTGATTCTCCTTGATATCTTCGGATAATCATATGCCTTATAGACAGGATTATACTGTGCCATGATATTGACATAAGTGTCTTCGGGCAAATTTTCTGCTATCCACTCCATAATTTTTTCTGAGCCACCAGTATTATTGGGCATAACCAGGTGCCGAATCATCAGCCCTCTTTGCATAATTCCGCCTGTTGCAGGTTTTGCCACCCCAACTTGGCGGTTCATTTCAAGGATTGCTTCTTTCGTAATATCAGGATAACTCTCTGCACCAGATGAATATTTTGCTGACATGTCGCTGTCCCAGTATTTGAAATCAGGCAGGTAAATATCAACTATTCCATTAAAAAACCTGAGTATTTCAGGACGCTCCCATCCAGAGGTGTTATATACGATTGGCAATCGCAGTCCTGCCTCAGCAGCGATATCAATAGCTTTGAGGATGTGTGCAGAATAATGCGTTGGTGTCACAAGATTTATATTGTGACAACCGATTTTTTGAAGCTTAAGCATTATCCCGGCGAAATTATCAATGTTTTTTTCTGAGCCCCTGCCAAGGTGTGCTATTTCCCAGTTTTGACAAAATACACATCTTAAATTGCAATGGGTTAAAAAGATTGTCCCTGAACCTCCGTTTCCTACGAGTGACCGTTCTTCACCAAAATGTGGATGAAACGCTGAAATAGCGAGTGTTGTGCCAGGAGCTTGACAGACTCCCCTCATCCCTTTATGCCGATTAACTTCGCATTTTCTCGGACAGAGCCGACAGTTTTCCATAATGGCCCATAGCTTTTCTGCCCGCATTTTAAGCTCACCAGTTTTGTGAAGTTTGAGGTAAGCCGGTTCAAAACCAGAACCTGGATTAACTGAAGCTTCTGTCTTATCGCAATCAAGGAAAATTGAAGACAGCCCTATTGAGGAAAATAGTTTGACCATGTTTTCCAGAAAGCACCTTCGTGTAATTTTATTAAGGCAAAAACCCTTCATGTTCCCCCTCCCAGTAAATGCCGATTGGGCTGCGTTGCTATAATAGTGAAGCTTGTCAATTTAAGCATCCCCACTGTTATGCAAGTGCCGGTTAGGCCAAGAACAGGTAAGAGCACCACAGCACCAAGAATCCCTCCAATCCACCCACCCAGTAGGTCAAAAGCATAAAGTAACCCTGCTGTTTGACTTAAATTCTTGCTATTTTGTAAGTATAATTTGTTTGCCAGAGGAAATTGCGAGCCAGTTAAAAGTCCGCTGATAAATGATATGACTAAAAAAAACATCCTGAAAATGAAGAAAACGTCCAAATGTCCTAGATGTTCATGGGCGGCAAGAATTACAAAAGGGAATGCAAAAGAAAAACATATTATCGCCAGTTCAATTTTTATAAATAATTTAAGACAATTTCTTATCCGGGCCAAAACTGTTGTTATAATCATTGCACCACAAGCTGCCCCCGCCATAAAAAATGCCACAAGTATCCCAATCCATGAAAACACGTATCCATAAATTGATTGGAAGGTAAAAATAATTATAAGGTCAAATATCATTCCGGCAAAACCTGTTGTGATAATGGAGAAGGTGATGCCTTTCTTGAAGAATTGCCTGTTTTTTGATCTAAAAAAGAAATGCAAAAGGATTAAAACGACAAACATAATGACAACACTCCCTGTGTTTATCCTCTCCAGTTGACTAAAAAACCCGCGTAGTGAAGGGGCAAACACTGCATTCCAATGAGAGATGCTGTAAAACAGCCCCACTGGGGTGAAATCTGAATTGATTTTCTTGCTGCCCCCTTCAAGAAAATGAGTGAACCAGTCTTGCCATCCTTGATGTAGTTTTTTCTCAATATACCAAGGGACAATCACGTCTGCTTTTATATTTCGCTGAATCAATCTTTCTGTAATCTTAATTGTATCAATCTGTGTAATTTCTTGAGAATCTGATGAGAGGAAAAGGTTCCTGCCATCACCAGGGAACACTCTAATATGAGAAAAGACACTTTCCAGAGTATTGAAAATACAACTGTTCAAGTTTCTCAATTCTTTGTTTAAATAAGTTAGTGAACCAGGCAAACCAAGGACAAGTATGCCATCTTTATTTAGTTTTTCTTTGGCGAGGGAAAAGAATTCATTTGTAAAGAATCTGTTTGACTGCAAACTTGATGGCTCTTGAATTCCTATGAAAATCAAGTCGTATTTATTCTGAGTTGTTTTAAGTAACAGGCGCCCATCAACATGTTTTATCTTTACTCTTTTATCATTCAGTTCGGATTCCGTCAGAGGTGTGGGAAATTTTCTTAATAAATCAAGAAGCAATGGATCAAGTTCTGCATATTCAATTGCTTCGATTGATGGATATTTTAATGCTTCATTTATTATGCCTCCTGCCCCTCCACTCAAAATAAGGATTCTTGACGGTGCAGGATGGGCAAGGAGCGGAAGATGAACAAACTCTTCAATAGATGGTATATCCGGAATAGGGGTTATGATATTTGGAATGCCGTCCAAAAAGAAAGTGTATTGTCCCTGGTTTTCTAAAATGCAAATATTGCCGTATTGGGAATTCTGGTAGTGAACTATATTTTGGTTTTTCCATTGTGATTTGATTGAATAGTTATGCAGTATGTCGGTCTTGCCGGCAAAGAGCAAATAACCTGAAAAAAAAGTCAATACACTCAAAACAACCAGAACTGTTTTTGAAAATAGCCCTTTTTTCCAAAAAGGGGCTAGTAAAACAAGGCATATTATAAAGTTCATTAGAACTAGTCCAGTGGCTACCTGGAATGTATTGTAATAGGGAATCAGGAAATAGGTGCAGACAACTCCACCGATAATTGTACCCACAGTCTCATACACATAAACCCTGCCGACAGAAGATGCATCCGGGCTGGAAAACTG
This sequence comes from uncultured Myxococcota bacterium, assembly GCA_964196355.1. Classification (GTDB taxonomy): domain Bacteria; phylum Desulfobacterota; class Desulfobulbia; order Desulfobulbales; family Desulfocapsaceae; genus Desulfomarina. Next base: position 3,757 of record CAXMTO010000026.1, on the reverse strand, counting down.
GGAATAAATCCGGCAACTGTATGTAAATAATGCACCGTGAAGTATGCTTACAGCAAACAGGACAAGAAACGAGGAGTAAAACATTGTTAAAAAACCGATACTTTCACCGATGGAAATGCCAATTACTCCTTTCAGGATGCGTGTCTGATATATTGCTATGAGCAGCGACAAGGAAAAAATAATTGTAATCACGGTGAAAGCTTCAAGCTTAAATTTGGATATCTCTGCCCTCCTGCCAAGAACGTAAGATCCGAAAGCCTCAAGAATAAGCCAGTTGGCCAGAATGATGCCGATGCAAAGTTCATTGCCTGAAAAAACAATCAGAAGTTCCCTTAAAAGAAGTATCTGGGCAACCAGTCCGCTAAATCCCATTACCAATATGGCTAAAGAAAAGCGTTTTTTCATTTTGTTAAGCCCAACTGAATACTCAAGAGAAATACACACAGAAATTTCAATCTGGGAAGAACCTCTTTCATGGGAGTTGACTCCTTGTAGAGGTTAATTCATACGCAGAATGCTATTTTCAAAGTATAGCTGAAGAGGGGAAAAAGTAAAGAACTACTGAGTCAAGATTTCTTGCCAACATCTTGAGTTTTGTAATACAAAATTTGACTCAATATATCCACTGTACATCTTGACCTTTTAGGAAGCATTCACAAGTCAAGATTTATAGCAGACATTGATAATTTCCAGCTACATCCTCCATGCCCGGAAACTGTTATCGATGTGTCGAAGATGTTTTTGAATATTCCTATCCTTCATCCCCTCGTTCCTAGATTTCCCTTCTTCTTTATCGAATTATTAAGTATAACAGGGGCCCAAATTCAAGAGGAGTTATGTTATGACCAATTTTAAAGATCGTATATTTCGCGCTGCAAAATTAGATGCTCACCTGTATGAAGAGGTTGAGGCTGACAAAAGCGCAATGTCTCAAGCTATGACTGTTGTTGTGCTTTCCAGTGTGGCTGGAGGGATAGGAAGTATCGGAATGGGAGTTGGCGGGCCCGGAGGCATCGTGATGGGGATAATCGTATCCCTTGGAGGGTGGTATATCTGGGCCTATCTCACTTACTTTATTGGTACGAAATTCCTTCCAGAACCGCAAACCAAAGCAGATCACGGTGAATTGCTGCGCACCATAGGCTTTTCGAGCTCTCCCGGCTTGATTCGTGTATTAGGCATTATCCCGGGACTGGGCGCGGTGGTATTTTCAGTAGCTTCAATCTGGATGCTCGTGGCAATGGTGATCGCGGTCAGACAAGCCCTTGATTATAAAAGCACTTTGCGTGCTGTAGGGGTTTGCGCGATAGGCTGGGTCATCCAGACAGTAATCATTATGGTATTGTTTTCTTTTTTTAGCGGAGCTGCACCACCGGCCGGATAGTCCTGAAGGCTTTGGGGTTACTTGCTTTGCGTACCATAGCAGCACAGAAGATCTATTGACTAATTGGCGATAAAAATGAGTATTGTGTCGCCTGGATTTTCATGGGTGAAGATTTAATATAGATATTTGGACTGTGGAAACTGCAGGTAAGGATAATCTAGTAAATGAATCTGTCCTTTTTTTATAGAAAAACATGAGGAAAAGTTTCAGTTTTTTTGGGCTCTTGGGTTTCTGCTGCTGGTTTTAGAAGCTGTAATTTCTGAGCGGCGCAGGGAATATATATTTTATAACGACCTCCCCAAAGCATTTGTTTCTGCCGCCCGGGAAACAGACTTCAACGCCCGACGGACCCGTGACATAAACTCGTGATGTATAAGCTCCTGCCAGAAAAATGACCCCGGAGAGAAAAAGCCAGTAGAACAGGATCATTGAAGGATATATGAGGTTCATCTATTCTATAAAGAAATTGTACTCTTCTTTAATTGTATGCCCGTCCAGGCTCATAACCTTACATTTTACGGTATACGTTCCAGGGGGAAGATTTTCGTCCAATTCCGATTCAGCAACCTTATTCCCTTTAAGAAATGTTGTCTTGCCCGAAACCTTTTTGTCATTCTGGTCAAACACCTCAACCTTGGAAAATGCAGGCTCCAGTTCCCCGCCAAATTTAATAGTCACTTTTTCAGGAGAGGACGAAACAAAGCCATTCTTTGCAGGAGAAGAATTCAACATGCCCACGTGGGCAAAACCAAGGGCCGGGATTAACCAGAGGGCAATAAAAAATGCTAGAATCTTATTTCTTTTCATGCTGTTCTCCTCTTACTCCGATTATTGCTTTTCGCTTTAGTGAATAATGCATAAGAAACACTATAAACAATATCCCAACTTCAAACTAAATAAATTCAAGCACATTGTTATTCAATTACTATAAGCATTAATTCTCAAATGAGAAGGACTTGTAAAAAGCTCTGTCTGGCAATTCCCTTCTTATTGTTAACTGTAGGGGACGCTTTGGCATCTGCCTCCAGGGATCTTAAGTAAACATGCCTACAATCGCAAAACAAAAACTATTCATTTACCACTTTGATTTCGTAGGTCAATTTAACAAAGTTGCCACTATTATTTTGCCACGAACCACAGTGAATATATTTGTTCTCCACAGTAAAATTGGCACTGAAATCATCAACGAGCATATCTTTGATACTATAATGTTTTACTTCTTTTGCATCATGATAATGAACATTGAAAACTACCGGTTTTGAACTTGTAAATGAGACTTTGACCGTATCACCGACTTTCCACTCATCTTCGCAGACTTCATGGAAACTACCAGATCCTATACCAACTGTAACGCCCTGCGCCATGGCTTTGGATGCTTTAGACATTGTTGTTTCAGGCCCTGTTGTTGTTTCGGACCCTGTTGTTGTTACACAGCCACTGATAAACAAAGCTGCTGCCGCGACGACCATTAATAAAATTAAGCCTTTTCTCATTGTAGCTCTCCCAGTTTAGTTTTTTGGGAATTATTCCTATTTTGTTTATAGAAATAACAATAAACATTAGCGCAAGTTTTTTCTGGTATTTTTTCTTTTCCCACTTTTTTACAGCATATTTTTCTGTCACAACACGAAAATTCTTCAATTCCGACTTTTCTATACATAATGGGGTGCGTCAGCCCATGGTTGATGAAGCAGGCAGGAAGTTGCTTGTTTAGTATATCATGCGAAATCCGTTTTCCTTTAAAAAATCACGTACAACACTTCAACCGCACATTCAAATGCTACCCATCCAGGGTAGTCCTTTCACTGGAAAAGGGGACAGATTTATTTTTGAGGGTCGAGTAGACTGGTTTCTTTAATAAAACAGCACATCCACAGCGAGTCTTTTGTTGACGCCTTGCCGCACGCGGCTACTACGTGGCTGCCATTTCGTTCTGTTACTACTATTGTCACCGGCCCCTCTCAGAACCGTGCTTGCGCTATTTACGCACACGGCTCCTCACATAGTATTCACAGCTAATCCGAACATACTGACCATAATTCGTGGTTTCGGCAGTGGAAATCGCTGCAGCATTTCATTGAATTCTTCCCAATTTAGGCACCTTCTCTTTCCTCTACGGTTTAGCCACTTGAACAGCAGCCTTTTCACCGCTTGTTCAAATCGCATAAGCCCACGATAATTATCGGTTACCCCGTAGTAGTTGTAATGGCCCCTCAATTTGGCGGCGGCTATTTTCCAGAGTTCCTTGGTCTTCATGGTTCTGGCCTGTTTCAGCCACTCTTTAAAGATTCTCAGCTTGGCGACAAACTTCTTGCGGGCAGTAACCCGTTTCATCCGAAACCCCGTGCCGTTCCTTCTTGTGCCGCAATAGTG
>CAXMTO010000025.1:0-18795 GCA_964196355.1 uncultured Myxococcota bacterium | reverse complement strand
TGCAGTGGAAACATCCTGGCCGACAGAGAAAAGCCCGAAAGCCTGAAAATGGCCGTCGCCCTGATATTAATCGTTGTTCTCTGCTGGCTCTTTTACCGCTATTCCGATGCACAGTGGGGGCGGCTGAAGGACTTCTTTTTTAACTGGGAAACCCTTGAGGGCAATTGGTGGATCCTCTGGCAGGGCCTGAGAGTGACTCTTCTGCTGGCGCTGATATCGGGTATTGGCAGTGTCCTGGTCGGTTTGTTGATTGCCGTTCTGCGCACCTTGCACAGCCCCACATTGAACTTCTTTTTGAAAATTTACGTTGATGTTTTCCGCTCCATCCCGATGATCGTGATCATGGTCATCATCTTTTTTGCCCTGCCCTTTATGGGGATATCTCTGGGTTCGATGGTAACGACGGTGGTGGCGTTATCGCTGGGTTATGGAGCCTATGCATCCGAGTGTTTCAGGGCAGGTATAGAATCTGTGCATTCAGGTCAGCTTGAAGCGGCGCGCTCGCTGGGGCTATCGCGCTGGAAAACCATTGCCAGGATTATCCTGCCTCAGGCAATTCCGGTCGTTATTCCGCCATTGACTGGAACACTCGTTGCAATGTTAAAAGATACAGCCGTGGCATCGATAGTCGCGGCTCCGGAATTATTAAAGCGGGCCCGGGAACTGTATACAAGTGAAACCAACCCCACCCCCTTAGTGGCAGCGGCGCTCATTTATCTGGCTGTCCTGATTCCTTTAGTAAGGGTGGTTAATATCCTTGAGAACAAGTTCAAGAAAAAACGAAATGAATGAAATGAACGATTCCGAGACAATAATAGAGGTTGTAGATCTGCACAAACGTTTCAAGGATCTGCACGTCCTTAAAGGGGTTAGCACTACCGTCAAACAATCTGAAGTCGTGGCCATTATGGGTCCGTCAGGTGGTGGTAAGAGCACTTTTTTGCGCTGCCTGAACCGTCTGGAAGAGCCAAGTTCCGGGCACATCTATATCGAAGGTATCGATATTCTAGCCCCATATATAGACATCAACCGGGTGCGCACTGAGATCGGCATGGTTTTCCAGAGTTTCAACCTCTTCCCGCATCTGAATGCAATTGAAAACATAAAGCTGGCTCCAATGAATGTTCGCAAAATATCGGAGAAGGAAGCCACTGAACGGGGTATGGCATTGCTTGAAAAGGTAGGCCTTGCCGATAAGGCTGCCGCATATCCGGAACAGCTGTCCGGCGGCCAGCAGCAGCGTGTGGCCATAGCCCGCGCACTTGCAATGCAGCCACAGATAATGTTTTTTGACGAACCAACGTCCGCTCTGGACCCGGAAATGATTGGAGAGGTGCTCGATGTCATGCGCACCATGGCTAAGGAGGGCATGACCATGATGGTTGTCAGCCATGAGATGGGTTTTATTCGAGAAGCCGCCGACCGCATCCTCTTCCTCGTAGACGGGCTGATAGTCGAAGACGGTACGCCGGATCACATATTTAATCATTCCAAACATAAGCGCACAATCGAATTTTTAAGCAAGATCATCTAGCAGCACCCCATAAGGGGATATAAGTACCATGGCAGAGCCAAATTCACCACAAGCTGGCGTTTCACGATTGTCGGATTTGAAAGACAAGATCGGGCATGTTCCATTTATTCGACGAAATAGCTTCGTCTATGGGTTTCTTTCGCTTTTAGTCTTGTATGGGATATTCCTGCTGCCATCAAGCGGTTCGCCTGAAGCTGTCGACATGAGCAGAATTACCTTGTTCTGTCTGCTGCTTCTTGTATGGGCATTCATTATTTTTACCGATGAACTTAAACCGGAAAAAATGAAAACGGCCACCGTCTTCAGTATCTTCATAATTGCCGGTTGGCTTTATTATCGGTACTCAACCGCCAGATGGGGTGAGATGGGCTTTTTGTTTTTCAATATGGAAATGATCCAAAAAGCCTGGCCGACGCTCGTGACTGGTTTCTGGACAACCCTTCTTTTAGCCGTCTGCGCCGCTATTATGAGCACTGTCATCGGGCTGCTCCTGGCGGTTTTTCGTTCGTTCAACAACGCAGTACTTAATTTTTTCATCATCGCCTATGTGGATTTTTTCAGGGCAATGCCGATCATTGTGCTGATGATGTTGATCTATTATGCACTGCCATTTATGGGTATTCGATTGAGTGCAATCATGTCTGGAATCCTCGCGCTGGGGCTTAATAGTTCTGCCTATGTGAGCGAGATATTCCGAGCCGGTTTTCTTTCAATCAAACGAGGCCAGATTGAAGCGTCCAATGCTCTTGGCCTCAACTCTCTCCAAACTATGCGTCTGGTCATTTTGCCCCAGGCCTTCCGGGTTGTCATTCCGCCCCTGGTGGGCAACTATGTTGCCAGTGCAAAAGACACTGCGCTTGCATCGTCTATTGCAATTACTGAGCTGCTCAAAGCCGGCCTTTCTCAAAAGTCATTGCTTGCGAATCCTTCTCCATTGATTTTTGTGACCGCACTCTACCTTGTTATGTTTCTGCCATTGACCCGGTTTTCCGGGTATCTTGAAAAGAGGATGAAAGCAAGCCAGCGTCAGACCCGCTTATAGCCTGCCCTCCTGATTAAAGAAAAAGAAGAAAGGACCCCAAAGAACCTCCTTAACAGGGTTTTCAAAACCACTCAGCTGATAGAAGAGTCAATCACCGTGGATAGTTTCAAAACAGATATGATTCATGCGGCTCAAAAGAGTATCGCACCGCACGTACTCAAGACACCGTTGCTGCACTCCCTTTCGTTGAGTCGCCTGTGCGGCTGCCACGTATATCTGAAAATGGAGTGCTGGCAGACATGTGGATGCTTTAAACTCCGGGGTATTACTAACTTTTTGCATCATCGAAAAGAAACGGTTATGGAATCCGGCGTTGCAACTGCATCCAGTGGGAATCATGCACTGGCCCTGGCCTATGCAGCAACAAAGATGCAAGTGCCACAGATACAGATTTTTCTTCCTGAAAACGCCGATCCGTCAAAAATTGACAAGATTCGCCTTCTCGGCGTCGAACCAGTGCTTGAGGGCAAAACTTTTTTTGAGACATTCGACATCGCTCAGGCGTATACCAGGAAAAGCGGCGCCTGCTACGTCCACTCGCACGCGGATCCTCTTGTTATCGCCGGACAGGGAACTATTGGGCTGGAGATCCTGGAAGATTTACCCGATGCGGATGCTGTCATCGTTCCTGTCGGAGGAGGCGGGCTGATTTCCGGCATCGCCGCTGCAATTAAGGCAGACTCCGAACGTGTTGCAATCATTGGCGCAGAGCCTGAAGCTTCTCCGGGCGCCTATCAATCATTGCAAAGAGGTGAACCGTGCGAGCGAATCACGCTGAAACCGACAGTGGCCGACGGGCTTGCCGGTGGCTTAAGTCCCCTGCCTTTTCAAATCGCCCGACATCTCATTGAGCAGGTGGCGCTGGCAGCTGAAGATGAGATTATTACAGCCATGAAAGCCTTTTTCTCTGAGGAGCAGTTAGTGATTGAAGGTGCTGCATCTGTTGGTTTAGCTGTTTTACTTTCTGAACGAATAAAACTGCAGGACAAAAAGGTGGTACTGGTAGTCACCGGTCGTAATATCGACTCGGGGCGATTCCTCTCCATCATCGCATAAAGAAGATAATAGATATCATGGCAAACGGACGTAAAATACATACTGTGCTGTAAAAAGAAGGGTGGGTTAGGGTAGCCCTTTACTTTTTTACGAATAACCGAGTGCGGCTTATAATGCAGCACTCATTAACATCATCAATCTGAAGGAGATCAACATGACAGAAATTTGGGAACGGGATGCTGTAACCCCCGATGAATATCATGCCGTAGAAGCAATTCGAGGACGTGAATTTATTATACGGTTAACCACAGGCGCCGATGTGTTTCTGGCTATTCAAAAATTTGCCATCGACCATGATATTGAATTTGCAAAGATCCATTCCGCCTTCATGGGTGGGCTCCAGCCGGCCAAGTACCTGATGTGGGCTCCGGATTCTAATGATCCGGACAACTGGCACAAAGAAGCTGTTGCCACCACAGCCAATTTGAGCATGGTTCTGGCACTTGGCGGAATGATCCATACACGACCTGACAAAGATGGAAAACCTGAGCCGTTTCCGGCTATCCACTTTGCAGCCGGTGGTGCCTGGGACTGTCCAACTTTCGGCGGCCATCTGGAACAGGGGAGCATTGTAAAAGGCGTATTGGAATGCTTTATCACCGAGATAAAAGGGATTGAAACCCTGTCTCCGATTGAGCGGGTTTACATTGATGATGAATATCCGGAAAACTGGTACAAAACGATAAAATAAACCAGTTTGATATCTGATGGGATGATGGATCTAAACCAGGTCCATCATCCCATTTCCTGTTAATTCAGAAGTCGCCCGCCTCGTTTTGTTCAACCAGTCTGGCAATCAACAAAGATCGAAATAATTCGCCATCCGCTCCATGGCAATTTCGAGGTTCTTATAGGAATTGGCATAGGATAGTCTTATGAGTCCCCCACTGTACTCGCCTATAGCTTCCCAGGGTACAACGGCCACACCTGCATCCAGGAGATCTGCTGCTACCCGGTCAGTTGGACGGCCGGTCTGGGATACATTGACCATGACATAAAAAGCACCCTTTGGTTCACTGAATGTCACATGCTTCATCTTTGTTAGTGATGCAACAACCAGATCCCGCCTCCTGGCAAACTCTTCGACCATTTTATCCATATCATCCTGCGGGCCGTTCAGGGCCTCTGTTGCACCGTACTGCGAGAAGGTTGAAACACAGACTGTTGAGTACTGATGCGCCCTGACCATAGGAGACATAAGACTTTCGTCAACTCCAAGGTAACCGAGTCTCCAGCCGGTCATGGCATAGCTCTTAGAGAATCCATTGATTGTGACCGTCCGCTCTCTCATTCCAGGGAGAGAACCGATACTGACATGTTTCGCTCCGCCATATATGAGATCCTCATAAATCTCGTCAGACATGACCATCAGGTTTTCCTGGACAGCCACTTCAGCAATCATTTCCAAAGTCTCTTTTGAGAAGACGGCACCTGTTGGGTTATGAGGTGAGTTGACGATCAGCATCTTTGTTTTTTCAGTGCAAAGAGAAAGGAGATCCGCTTTTGTGGGATTAAATCCATTTTCTTCTCTGATAGGAACCGAAACGGGTACACCACCTGCCAGTTCCACACAGGGAAAATAGTGCGGCCAGAAAGGATCGGGTACCAGGACCTCTTCCCCAGGGTTGATAAAAGCCATCATGGAGAGGAATACAGCTTCATTTGCCCCGACAGTGACCATGATCTCCTTTTTATAATCAAAAATCAGTCCGTTATCCCGTTTGAACTTAACAGCAATGGCCTCCCTCAAGTCATCGTTGCCATAATTGGAGGCATAGTGCACATGCCCGTCATCCAATGCTTTCTTGGCTGCTTCCTTAATGTTCAAGGGTGTATCAAAATCTGGTCTGCCTATCCCGAGGTTAATGATATGCTGCCCCTCAGCTTCCCTTCTGTGAACTTCTTCAAATACTTTTCGAATCCCCGAAAAAGGTATACGGCTCATTCTTTCTGCGTCAAACATTTTCTATCCTTTTTTGTTTTGATATTCAGGATGGAGTCGACCTCACCATCTCTCCGGCAACTTTGGCCACAAGGGTTTTAGGCAGGAGAACGGGGCAGCCGCAGTCTCTACTGAGGCGATCCCTGTGCTCTTCTTTAAATCCCATACAGTCGATGGCAATCAGGTCACATTCTAATTTTCTGAATTTCTTCGCTGCTTCATCAAATCCAACTCCCTGGTAGGGGTCTACCACTGCAGATTCTGCATTGACGCCCAGTTCTTTCCAGTGTGCAACAGCTGCTGATTCCTGAGCCTGGTTAGGCACAATAATACCTATCTTTCCCTCGGGGCATGTTGCTTTTACCACAGCCGGAACTATCATCCCCGGCAGAAACACAGGTATGGAACAATCAAACCGGGGAAATCCCCCACAACAGAGAACAACTGCCAGATCTGCTCCCTCTGCTGCCAGTACTTCAACCTGTTTCTCAATATAGGGAAAGAGCACAGGAAGAGGGATCTCCACTGTCGTTTCATCGCCCAGCAGGCATACCAGGGGGGATATCCCCTGCTTGTCCTCGAGTTTTCGGGCTTCTTCACAGCTGAACACATCCAGAGCCCCTACCAGTTTACGGGGTATTCCCGGTATAATCCAGTCGTACACCTCTTCGTGATCGGGCCGCGGGGAGTGTCCCAGAGCAATTAGTCCTAGCATGACTGCGGCCTCACAAACCTGCCGTACCCGGCTTCAGCTAAGGTTTTTCCATCTTCATGGACCTTTGTGCCCCTGACCCAGGTTGACTGTATTTTTCCAGACAGTTTTTTACCGTCAAATACATGCATCGTCTCGCCGGCCTTGGAGTAGCTTTTTTTCATATCAAAGACAAACTCACCTTTCATATTTACCAGCACGAAGTCGGCGTCAAAACCGGGTTTCAGGTGGCCTTTTTCTCCAAGCTTAAAAACATCTGCCGGTTTTTCGCTGAGCATGACCACAGCCTTACCGTAGTTGATGACATCCCGGTTTATCGCATCAATCATCACCGGCAGAATCATGTCAAAGCTAGCGATACCCGAATTGGCTGTAAAGATTCCACCGTCCTTTGATTCGGGTCTCCAGGGAGAATGGTCGGTGGCAATGTAATCAATGGTTCCATCATTGATATAATCCCAGAGTTCCTGCCTGTTCGCCTCTGACCGCAGGGGAGGGTTGTTTTTTGCATAGGGACCGAATTCTGACAGGTATTCATCAGACATAAAGATATAGGAGGGACATGTTTCTGCTATAACATCTACTCCACGGGCCTTTGCTTCTTTCACCAGCTGAACGGCGCCGGCACTGGACATATGGCAGATCACCATAGATGCATCCACTACGGCTCCTATGGCAAGAGAAAGAGCCACCGAACTGTCTTCACACACGGCGGGGCGGCTTTCTGTATGAACAAGACCATCGGTCCTGCCACTTTTTTTCATCTTCTCCGTGAACATCATGACCATCTCGTTTGTTTCACAATGCAGGCAGTGACGACGACCTGTTCTGGCAACGGCTTCCATGGCCTCGTACTGGCTGCCGGAGTCGGGACAGATCAGTCCGGTAAACTCTTTTTCCCGTCCCGGTTCTGCCGGATGGAGGTAGGTTTTAAATGCGACGGCACCCGCATCGGCCAGCCCCTGTATCTCATCGAGATTTTCAAACCCGGCTGTTCCATAAAGAGCGAAATCAATCAGTGCCCGCGGTTGCACAGTTTCAGCCCGCTGCTTTAGAATCTCTGCGGTATATACAGGAGGTATGGATATGGGCATCTCACATGCCGTAGTGATACCACCTGCTGCTGCTGCCTGGGTTCCTGTCCAGAAATCCTCTCTTTCCATCCGGCCCGGATCCCTCATGTGACAATGGCCATCTACAACCCCAGGAAACACATGCAGTCCTCTGGCATCGACAACTTCTTTAGCATCAACATCCTGACCAGGAGTCAGCTGGGCCGCCACTTTGCCATCCAGCACAGCAATATCCATCAACACTTCTCCCTCGCCAGAGACAAGAGTTCCATTCTTAATTAGCAGATCGTAAGTCATATTTATTTCTCCTCTTCGCCCTGTTCGCAGGCAAATTTATATCTTTTTATCCAGTTCTATTATTCCCTTCAGCAGGGCTGTGGCCCCGTTTACGCAGGCCTCAGGGGTGGAGTACTCCTTCCTGCTGTGACTGATCCCATCTCTATTGGGGATAAACAGCATGGCAATCGGGCATATCCTGGCCATCAGATTGGCATCATGCCCGGCACCGCTTGGCATGACTTTGTAATCCAATCCTGCCTTTTGACATCCCTTTTCCAGAGCTCCGACGATCTCTTTATCTGAAATAACAGGTGGTTTGTTTGAATATTCATCAAAAGATGCTTCAAGTTCATCCGAAAGGGTTTTGAGCTCTTTTTGAGCTTCGTCGATACCGTAATCATCAAGGCCTCGCATTTCAAAGGTGATCTCAACACTACCTGGAATCACATTAGGAGCCCCCGGATTGACCTCCAGGGTACCAACGGTTCCTACTATTCCATATTTTTCTGCTGTTTCTTTTACAGCAAGGGTAAAGCGGGCCGCTTTTATCAGGGCATCGTCTCTTTTATCCATTGGAGTTGTTCCTGCATGGTTTGCACTTCCCGGGAAAACCAGACGGTAGCGTCTGAATCCCACGATGCCACTTACAACACCCACAGAGATTTTCTCCTCATCCAGAGTACCCCCCTGCTCGATATGGAGCTCAACATACGCGGCGACAGATCCTTTATCTCTTTCAACGGTGCTGAAATTTTTTATGTTCGCACCGGCCTTTTCCAGGAGTTCTCTGAAGGTTTCACCGCTGTAGACGGTCTGATCCAACAGATCCTTATGAAAGAGGTTAGTCATCACCCGGCTGCCGAAAGTTCCTCCGGGTGCAACAGCTTCCTCACCTGAAAAGTTTATGATTTCGATGGAATGCCGGAGTCTGATCCCAGCTCGAGAGAGAGCCCTGACCAGAGCAATACCGGATAATACTCCCAAAACACCGTCATAATTACCACCGCAGGGCACTGTATCAGTGTGGGACCCGATGACTATGGGCGCGAGTGAAACATCTTCTCCTTCGTATCTGCCCACAGAATTAAAAGCGGCATCACGGATGACTGTCATTCCTGCCTCTTTCATAAACCCTTCCACCAGAGTCCTCCCATCCAAATCGGCCTGACAGAACGCTAACCTGTAGTAGCCGCCATCCTCGCCCTTTCCTATCTTTCCCAGCTCTGCCAATTCAAAGTTGAGGTGGTCACCGTCTATAGTACATGTCCCTGAGGCCATTTGTCTTTTCTCCCTTTGCAGTTGTATTTAGTACCTTACTCCAGAAACCCTGTCATAAATAACAAGAAACCGAGGAATGCCTTTTGAAATTATGTCGTTAGATATATTACCATGGTACTTATACCCCCTTGTGGGGTGTTATATTTTTTTTGAGATGATCTCTTTGTGTTCTGTTTCATACACAACGTTTTTCGCGATAATCGAGCCTTCTTGCTGGAAAGCTTCCTCCATGCTAACTACCTCCAATCACTCGAGATAGCGAGGGTCAATGACTCCGTGAGCCGGAGGCTGCCAACCGGAAAGTTGCGGAGCTGTGCTGGTAATATTCATGGCGTTGTACAGGTAAAGGTCCACATACGGGCATCATCAGACACCACCCACGACTCCGCCAGCGCCGGAACAGAGTTCATATGGGAATCATACGCCACAAGGGGATCAAAAAGGGATGTCAAAAGAGTTAACACGTTCTTAGTGTCCGTACAGTTGTGCGGTTCCTCCATCCAGATTTTCGGCTGGGCTATGATCAAATTTTGATGCATCTTTTACACATCGCACTCCTGGTTTTCACGCTTAACAAGGTGAGTCGCCCCTGCGTGCTCACAAACACCATAAGGATACGCTTGAAGCTTAGCCAAGAATTAAGCGGATCAGCTCAGTACGGATTGAATCTCGATCTGATACCCTTCTGGGTCGTAAAAGATAATTACCCGGATTTTCATTTCATCTACGGATTCGGGCATCGTCAGCCCGTCTACACCGCACTCTGTTAAATATGCGTGCCAGGCGTCCACATCCGGCACCCGCATGCAGATTTGCACGGGCTTAATAGGATTTGCTTTATGCATGCCTCGGGATTCATCCACCAATCCGACATACCCGTCAGAGGAAATACCATAGATCTTACACCAGCCTTGATCGATGGCCACGGAAAAACCAAGCACATCCTCGTAAAAGCGGATAGCAGCGGCGAGGTCTTTGTAATATAGAAAAGTAATGAGTTTTTCCACCTGACCACTATCCGGGCGGGTTAGTGTTGCGTTCATTTGCTTGCCTTCCTTCCGGTCTTAGGACCGTTTTTTTGACAATTCTTTTGACAATTCTATTGCCAATTCAGCTCCTTACCTAAAAACTTCTACGGTTCACGAGCCGTAGAAGTTTTTGTCTATGAAATAGATCAAGTAATACAACTTCAAACACACCGACAAAAAGAGATTTACCTTACAAAACATTCAGTTAGAAATCAATTGTCTAACACCGGTTAACTGTAAAAATTCCTGCACTCTTTTCAGTATCAGCTTGAGGGATATAAGTACCATAGTGATATATCTAACAACATAATTTCAAAATACATTCCTCAGTTTCTTGTTTATTATGGCAGGGTTTCTGGACTAAGGTACTAATGTGGTTTTCAGGTAAACTCAGATGAATCAGGCTTGGCCTCCCCCCCTCGTTGCAGGATCGACGTTCTATTTACTGGATTTCATGTCCACGAAGGCGGGAAGCCAATACCAGCAGTTCCCCAAAAAGCCATTTATGTACAATAATTCTTGCCATTGGATCTCTTTCCACATATTTTAGGTTCACACCTTTGCGATATCGCGATTGTCCAAATTGTCCGCCGACCGCGGTCCAGTTACGGAGGCTGAAAGGAAGGAGACTCTGATGACATGCTAAAGTTATTAAGAGTAAGGTACTAAATTGCTCACACCGACGGAAATGCTGGGCTGAATCACAATCAATTCAATCGGTGGTGGAGTGAAATTCAAGACATCACCAGGACCATAACATGCAAGCCATGGTAACCCTTACAACTGAAGAATCCTTGCGATTAATTGCAACATCCATTGCTGCTCTGAACAGTGTAAAACACGCAAGTAAAAATGGTCATATTGGCTTTTCTCTTTGTACTTCAGCAGCATTTATTATCCAGGAACTCATGGGCAGAGACGCTGTCGATGCCAGTAAATACTGTTGCGGTTTTATGCACTCCCGGGGTTCCTGCAGTGTCCCTCCAAAGCATCGTGAAAAGCTGCTTTTCCTGGAAAAGGGCGAACCTCGTTGGCTGCACTTCCCCGATGAAATATTTACCCCTTATTTCGACCAGATGACGGAAGATGACATCATCATCAAAAGCGGTAATATACTCGACCCTAATGGAAAGGCAGGTGTCCTTGTTGCTTCACCCAATGGAGGAGAAGCCGGTGCTTATCTCCCTCATATTGCGGCCAGAGGGATCCAACTCATCATCCCGATGCCGATCAGCAAAACGGTTCCACTGCCCCTGGAAGAAATCATTCCTCATATGGGGATCCTCAAATTTAATAGCGACCGTGTCCATGGCATGTCGTGCGGAATGCTCGCACTCCCGGGAAAAGTGGTCACCGAACTGGATGCTTTGAAAACCCTGTTCAATGTAAAAGCTGTTCCCGCCGCAATGGGCGGCGTGGGCAACGGGGTCGGTACGGTTACGTTGGTGCTTATCGGCAAAGATGAGGCCGTAGAATCGGCCTGGCAGATGATCAATCAAATCAAAGGTGAAAAGAAACTGTCTAACTTTTTTTCCAATTGTGAGGACTGCCTGGAAGGAAAATTAAAATCTGGCATCTCACGATGCTCTACCCGACTCAAAGCGAAAAAACGTTAGCCCGCATTTCTCATGAACATTGTGTCGATTTTCTGAAAGTGTTTTCATTGTAACAGCTTGCCACCCGTTCGATTTGACGAGAAATCTTACACAATGTTCACCAAAGGCCAGCAGATATGATCACATCTTCCGCGTCGCTACCCCTGCAAACATAGACTACTATAGTTCACTGGGGTGCTTCTTGAATATGTAATCATCTTTGCTGGTGAGAAATCCGGGTTAGCCCTCACCTCTTTCCGGTAGCGACTGATCACTCAGAAATTTAACCAAATCAGGAGTTTTGAAGTTATTAAGAGAAGAGTGTACTGATGCCTGATGCGGTGTTCTCCCGTTCAGTTGTCACTTGTATCCACTGTATCCACTGGCCCGACCTTGAAACCAGCCAGATTTTCAAGGGCCTTTACCAGAGCATGGTGCCCTTCCTTCCCTTTCCCCTGGGCCTGGAGCGTCCGGTAATATTGATAGAGTTGTGCCATTAACGGTACCGGAACACCATTATCATCAGCAGCCTGAAGCACAGAGGAGACACTTTTCAGCTGTAAATCGATAGTAAACCCTGGCTGCCAGTCACGCCTAATCACCTGCGGTCCCCGGTGGGTGAGCATCCAGCTACCGGCCGCACCGCCACTTACCGCCTTCAGTGTTTTCTCCAGATCGACACCGCCTGCCTGGGCAAACAGCAGAGCCTCGCACATGACCAGAGTGTTTCCGGAAGCCAGTAATTGATTGACAAGCTTCACGGTCTGGCCGTTTCCGCAGCGATTGCCGACATGGACGATATTGTTTCCCATAGCCTCGAATATCTTCAACGCTCTTTCAAATTCTGACTCATCACCACCGACCATGATTGATAACGTGCCTTGATCGGCACCCTCCCTGCTGCCGCTGACCGGGGCATCAAGCATCGATAAACCCCTCTCGGCAAGGACTTTGGCATGATCTGAGCTTGCCTGGGGGGGAATGGTGCTCATATCAATGATCAAGGTTCCCGGCCGGGCACTTTCAACCACGCCCCGGCTCCCGAAAAGCACTTGATGTACCGCTTTTTCATCGGTCACACAGAGCAACACCACAGTGCATTCCGCAGCAACTTCAGCCGGAGAGTTTACTTTACGAGCACCGCGCCGGACCAGTTCATCCGTCTTTGAACTCGTGCGACTCCAGACGACCAGATCAAAGTCTCGGGCCAGGATGTTAGCGGCCATACCCGACCCCATGATCCCCAATCCAATAAAACCAACCTTTTCTGTCATCCCTGCCTCTCCTTAGTAAATGAATTGCTCAATGGAAATTCCTGTTGAAATTTGAATACATCGAATTGTTTATAAAGGGATTCCAGACGTGCATGTTTTTCTTCCAGCTCGCTGCCATGGGTTTCAACCATTATGCACTGCAGGATGTTAATTAATGTCATGCCCGCCGTATAGGAGTCAAAAACTGAAGGCCCTGAAGTGTTTATCAGGAAGATGCAGTCTGCCAGATTGGCGGCCGGGGCAATTGGGGAGTCAGCAAAGACGATAACCTTACCACCCATTTCCGAGACATACCTGCAGGCCTTTTCGTGAAAATGAGAATAACGCTTGAAATCAAATACTACCAGAATTTCATTAGGTTGAACGTTTGCCAGTTGATCAACCAGGTTGGCAGGATTCAATAATTTCGTATTGTTTCGAAAACTGGAGATGTGCATGAAAAAATAATATGCAAGAGAGAATTCTTTACGCGTCCCCAAGGTGTAGATTGCCTTACTGCGATCCCCTATCAATTTAAAATATGTGTCAACCGTTTCTTCACTTAACACGCTCAATGTATTCTGAATATTTGACCAATCCATTTCCATGACTTTGGAAAAGCTGTCTGCAACCCCGGTTAATTTTTTGCCCTGAGTGCGAAAACGATCCAGGGGTGAGTTAACCATAAAACGAATATCCTGGCGAAAGTCGGTTCTGGCCGCCCTTATATTCCGGTAGCCGATCTTTGGGAAAAAACGAGTAACGGTGGTGGTATTGATACCCAGTTCATCTGCAATTTCAGAGGCATTTTGAAGTAAACTCAAGGGATAGGCCCGCAGCAGGTAATCTGCAATGATACGATCGCTGGGTGTAAATATTTCTGTACCCTGACTGATTTTTTCCGCCAGGTGATTCTTAGGATGTTCCATTGCTATGTCTTTCATCCCCCTTTAGCCCGCATTTCTCATGAACATTGTGTCAATTTTCTGAAATTGTTTCATTGTAACAGCTTGCCATCCATTCGATTTGACGAGAAATTTTTCACAATGTTCACCAAAGGCCAGCAGATATGATCACATCTTCCGCGTCGCTACCCCCAGCAAACATAGAATACTATAGTTCACTGGGGTGCTTCTTGAATATGTAATCATCTTTGCTGGTGAGAAATCCGGGTTAGTCGTTTGAAAAGTACTCATCAGCTCTTAGCAGGAACAAATGCCCCATCACCTCCTTCGGCGAGCAGTTTGCCATCTTCGAAAATTATCCGTCCCCTCAAAATGCTCTTTACTACCTTCCCCTGGATCTCCATGCCGTCATATGGTGACCATTTTGCAGACGAGAGGCTCCTCTCTGCCCGAAAAACCCATTTGTCGTCGGGGTTCAGCACGGCAAAATCGGCGTCGGCGCCCGCTACGATAGCACCTTTGCGAGGTGCCAGCTTGAATCGCTCAGCAGGGCGCTGAGCCAGATAGTGTGCCAGCTTGACCGGATCAAGTCCTCGTTTGACCACGCCTTCACTGTACATAAGCGGCAGGATCGCTTCCAGTCCGGGGGCCCCGGAGCCGTTGTCGAAGATATTGGCGTTCTGCTTTTTCTCAAGAGGCCAGGGGGCATGATCCGAGGCTATCCAGTCGATAAGTCCATCCTGCAAGGCAACCCACATCGCTTCCATAGCTTCCTTCTTACGAATGGGCGGATTTATCTTTGAGAAAGCTTTATGTTTATCCATGTCATCCTCATGTAAAACGAGATAATGAGGGCAGGTCTCTGCAGTTACATCCACGCCCTGTCTACGATACCAGTCGATGAGTTCCAGACAGCGGGGATGGGAAACATGATAAATGTGCAGTTGAACTCCGGTCCAATAGGCAAATTCCAGCAATTTTACCACAGAGGTCGTCTCAGAGATGGGTGGACGAGTCTCACAATGTGCCTTGGGATAGGTTTTACCTTCACTTTTAAAACGTGTAATGAGTGATTCAATGATCACATCATTTTCAGCATGAAACCCAACCGGTAATCCTGTCTCAGCTATCCGGGGTAAAATATCAAGCAATACGTCGTCGTTAATGCGGGGAAACCGTTCAGGATCAGTTTCAAAAACGCTCAGTTTGAAGCCACAGGCTCCCATTTCCGCCAGAGATTTTATGACCTGATAATTTCCATCCTTTTTTAATGTTGCCAGTAAAGCCACATCCACTTTGGCATTCTTGCGGATATCATCTACCTTCGCTTGAAATACCTGCTCTGTAACCACAGGCGCACCCTGATCGTAGGGCATTTCTATTATCGTCGTGACCCCACCGGCGGCAGCGGCGGCTGTGGAATGTTCAAATTTTTCATGAAGATTGCTGAAAGAGTGAACATGAGCATCCACCACACCGGGAAAAACGAGTTGACCCGTCACATCGATACAGCGTTCGGCGTCAGGTGTTTTGTCCGTTGTGTAGATATCAGTGATCACGCCATCTTTCACGCCGACCAAATGGTCTTGAGCGACCCTATCAGGCAGCACCAGGTTTCCTTTAATTAATAAATCAGGTTTAGTCGAAGACACGGAATACTCCTTTTCTGTAAAACGTCAGCCCAGCAGTAGAGTGGGCAGCCACAGTGAAAGTTGGGGGAACATTATCAACGCTATCAACACTATGATGTCACACATGCAAAAAGGCCATACTCCCCTGAAGATATCCTCCAGAGAAATATTCATATCTTTGGAGATGACACCCTTCATAGCATAAACATTCAGCCCAACGGGAGGGGTGATTGAGCCGATTTCCGTCAGCTTCAGTGCAATTACCCCAAACCATATAGGGTCATAGCCAAGTGACACCAGCATGGGAAAGACAACGGGCAAAGTGAGTGCGTAAATACCCACCGGAACCATGATCATACCCAGCAAAAACATGATGCCCAGAATTCCGAGCAGGATCACGATTCGCGGTACTTCAAGATTTTGCAGCAGCATCGTCAATTCGCTGGGCAGCCCGGTGACGGCGAGGATGCGGCTATAATATAATGCCCCTATATTGATCAAAAATAACATCGCCGTCGTATTGGCCGAATCTTTCATGGCCCCGGTGACATCGCTGAATTTACGCAGCGAACCAAGGATCCAGCCAAAAAGCAGCGTAATGAGCGCCCCGGCAGCCGCTGCCTCTGTGGGTGTAAATAAGCCGGAGTAAATTCCCCCAAGAACCACAGCAGCAATTATGAGTACCGGCCACATCTGACCTGCCTCTTTCCATTGCTCACGGCTTCTAACACGGTTTTGATCCGTTTTCGTAGACGGTGCCAGGGACGGGTTGCGTTTTACACGATAATATATGAGAACCGCGTAGCTCATCGCCGTCAGCAATCCCGGAATGATCCCGGCGGCAAACAACTTCCCAACCGACTGCTGGGTAAAAAGCGCATAGATGATCATCATCATGCTCGGTGGAATCATGGAGGCAAATGTTCCGGCAGAAGCGATACAGCCAACCGAGAAAGATTTGTCATAGTTGAGCCGGTTCATTTCAGGCAAGGCCATTTTGCCAAAAATTGCCGTAGTGGCAATGGAAGATCCGGACACTGCACCAAACAGGGCACAGCTGAAACAGGTGGCAATACCGAGGGATCCCGGTACACCTCTACTCAACACATTGACTCCGTTGTAGGCCCGCCGGGCAAACCCGCCAATGGCGGCAAAGGAACCCATCAAAATGAAAAGAGGGATACAGGCCCATGTAGGGGTTGCGATGGAAAAATAGGCGACCTGCCCCAGCAGCGAGAGTGTACTGTCGAATCCTAACAACAAGGTACTGATGATCGCACCACTCAACAGGAAGGAGAGCCCTATCTGCAGTCCTGTTGCCATCAGGACCAACAGCAAGATGATGCAGAGGATACCACCGGTGTAAAAATCCATTATCGCCCTACTCCTCTTTATTTTTTGCTGAAGTCACCTTGAGACGAAGAGTATAACTCTTAGTGATGATGCAGATCTGACTCATTTTTCCGACCACTCTTAATCGTTTCTGTCAAATTGATGATGGCCTGGACAAGGAAAAAAAACAGGCCGGCAACCATCAAATATTTTACAGGCCAGATATGAAGCTCGGTAGTACCGTGAATAGATTCGTTATTTTGAAAGGATGCCCAGGCATTTTGAGAGACCGCATAGAGCAGCAGGCCAATGGTGCAAACGGCCAACAGGTGGGTGAAAACAACGACACCCTTTTTGACTCCAGACGGCAGCGAATTTACTACAAGCTCAAGACCAACATGTTCACGATGCTGCTCACAACGTGCGAGCCCAAAATAGATGACTATCATCATCACAAAGACTGACAATTCTGCCATTCCCTGGAGTGGCCTATTGACGGAGCGGCCGATTATGTCAACAACCAGCAGCAGCATCATGCCAATCATCAGCCACCCACAGAACCCAGAAAGGAATTGATTGATTTTCTGAAAGAATAGCTTCATCAAATTCATCTCCTCAAGAAAAACTTATTGTCAGAATCACCCCATCCAGATGAAAGATCAAAAACATCACATTCCCCGGGCAGGTTTTTCACAGTGTACTGTACGCACACTGTGAAAGTGCAGCAATTTTGAAAAAGCCCAAGTCTTACCTTGCGGTAGCCTCCGCATGAATGGCCTTTACCTTGGCCATAACAGCTGCCGCCGTTTTTAATCCGGCCTTTTCCGCATCCGCAACCCATGTTGCCTGTAATTGATCCAGTTTATCGGCGTTCTCCCATTTGGTGATGTCCGCTTTGCTCATCTCTGTGACTGTGTAACCTGCGGCCTTTTGTTCGGACATTACTTGACCAAATGCTTCTTCATAGGTTTGGGCAAATTTTTTCTCTGCGGTTTCGGAAGCACCCAAGATACCGTCTTGAACTTCTTTAGGCAGGCCGTTGAAAAAATCAATGTTAATTAAATGAAGGAAGGGCATGGCATACCACAGCGACTTGGAAACCAGGAGATTGGAAGCCACCTCATCAAATTTCATCAGGTGGAGGCCGTCGTAATTTGTAAAACAGCCATCGATGGTACCTGTCTGCAGAGCCATATAAACGTCGCCCCACGGCACTGAGACAGGAACGGCACCGGCATTTTCTAAAAATCTCAGTCCCCATTTATCGCCTGCCCGCCATTTATCACCTTTAACGTCGTCAATTCCCGACAGAGGATTCTTACCGCAAAAAGCTCCCGGCAGCCCCGCAGTGAAAAGCACTGTCATTACATTGGCTTTTTCGAGTTCAGCTTTGAACTCTGGCACTTCTTCATATATCTTGCGATAAAACCAGGCCATGTCTTCAAACTTGCTCGGTCCCCTCGGGAAGAGTTTCAGGATGGTGTGTGCAGGCAGCTGTCCGGGATAGTGGCCGGGATAAACAAACCCCATTTGAGTTACGCCGTCGCCGATTCCTTTCAAAATCTCTTTTGACCCCATCAGGGCGCCACCCCAGAAATCCTGGATTTTCACCTGTCCGTTTGTTTGTTTTTCTATTTCGGGTAACCAGACATTCTTCACAAAATTAGTCCGCATACCACCTGGCGGGTCATGGTCAGAGTATTTCATCTTCACCGTGCCGGCCAGAGAAACCGTACTGAAACTTATCGCCAGTAAAAACGCCAAAACCAGACTGCATTTTTTATTAAATTTACACATCGGCAGACCTCCTGAGCTTAACAATTTATACGAAATAATCATCGATTCCAATTGACCTCGTGTTGACCACACTTTACGGTTCTGCAAAAAAACCTGTCCCCGAACCACCTCCCTTGTTGTGGAAAACCTATTTTATAATGAAATTGAAAGCTGTTGTTTGAATTTCACTGCACCATCCAGACAGCAATGAGATAGCCTCCTGCAGTATTCCTTCGCCTTTCGGCAAGGCCAGGTGGGAATGGATTTCTTTCCAGTTAATCCCAAATCCATATCATTGCTCCTTTAATTTTGTCTCTACACGCGTCATAAGGCGTGTCAATTCCCGATGATCTTCATCA
>CAXMTO010000024.1:0-3647 GCA_964196355.1 uncultured Myxococcota bacterium | reverse complement strand
TATGTAGACGGCCGGGTGTGAATACATCCAGAAGAGATGTTGATAGAGGATAGGATCGCCACCTTTATCAGGCTCAAACAATCCTATGGAAAACAGCCTTTCAGCCACAACCAGAACCAGGGTAATAGAGATAACTGGTGTTGCCAGTATCTGAACCCAGGCAGTAGCGTAGAGGGACCATGTAAAAAGCGGAATCTGCATCAATCCCATTTTCTTGTCCCGCATACGATGGAATGTCGTAACAAAATTCAACCCCGTCAACATGGAGGACATGCCCAGAATGAATGCGGCCATTACTGTGACACTGACATTGCTGTCAGTCTCAACACTAAACGGTACATAAAACGTCCAGCCAGTGTCCGGGAATCCCTCTCCACTAAAAAGAGAGATGAGTGCCAAAACACCACCAAACATGAAAAGGTACCAGCTGAACAGGTTCAATCGAGGAAAGAATACATCATCGGTTCCTAACTGGATCGGCAGAAAAAAATTCCCGAAAATAGCTGGGATACCAGGGATCATGAAAAGAAAAATCATGATTACCCCGTGCAGGGTAAAGAGCGAATTGTATACTTCAGGCCCCATGATGGTCTTGCCCTGGCTCATGAGCTCTGTCCTCAAAAGCAAGCCGCACAGCATGGCGATTACAAACCAGAAAAGAATGGCCCACATATACATAAGACCAAGCCGCTTATGATCATGGGTCAACAACCACGCTTTGATGCCTGTCAGACCGGCTGGCGCCGGAGTATCGTAAAAGGATTCTGTTTTTATCATCTTTTTTTATCCTGTTCGTCACTGCTCTCTTCTAGATCGTGCCCTTTTTTTCTTTGTCCCTTCTTATTAAAAAAGAAAAACACGAAACTGAGTACTACGATAAACAAGCCTACTACAACCACTTTTATCGTCTGAAAAATGGATTTATTAGCATCCGGGTCATAATTAAAACAAAAAGCAAGCAATCTTTTAACCGAAAGAGACGGGGTGTTCCGTTCTGCGTCATAAAGTGCCATATCTATATCACCGGCCAGAAAAGAGCCGTAAACATACCTGATAATCTGGCCTTCCGCACTTACAGTCATTAAAGCTGAAGGGTGTATAAAGGTCGTATCGTTCATTTTCTGAAACCGAAACCCCAGAGAGTCTGTAACTTTTTTTATATTTTCCTTTCCTCCGGTAAGAAAACGCCATTCGGATGGGGGAAAATCATCACCAACTATCTTAAGATAGTTGGCTTTCGCATTGCTGGCTACCTTGGAATTTTCCACATCATTAAAACTGAAGGCAATTACTCTGTAATCCTTACCCGGTTGAAAGCTGAGATCCTTCAATGCTGTTGCCAGGTTAGAAAGGCTTCTACTGCAGATACTGGGGCAGTAGAAATAAATGGGAAGGATGATTGTTGGTCGGTCAATAATGCTGCCGAGTGTAACTTTTTTCCCATCTTCATCAACAAACTCAAGATTCAGAGGGAGATATTCACCAGTCTTTTCTTCTACCCATCCCTCCACATCTTTGGGCTCAAAGCTGTTCACAGTATGCATACTGTGAGAGTCCCCGGACATCTTCATATCCGTCATATCTTTGTCGCCAGGCATACTCATCTTCTCATTTTGAGCATACACCGCAGTACTGGACAATAATATTATTCCGAGAAAAAAAGAGAGGAGGTGTCGAATCGTTAATATAGGGGTCATACTATTCTCTATTTCTTGCCCCGACGTGTGGGATAAGTACCTAGGTAGTGTGATCATGTATGCAATTCTAAAAGATATTTCTTGGTTTCTTGTTTTTTATGACAGGGTTTCTGGAGTAAGGTACTAAATTGGTTCAGAAGCTCCCGTAGTAAGATTGACTTTAAGAGTTGCTCTATATTTATGCTTCGTTTTGAAGCTGTCACGATCGGGGCCATAGGCCAGCAACACGACTGTATCACCGTTAACATCAATCACTGAATCATGTTTATCAATCGATTTGAGCGGTATGGTGAATTCAATTGTAGTAATACCACCTTCTTCTGTTCCACCTACGAGAACAGCGTCAACAGTGCCACCTAGCTTTTTATCTGACGAGTGTTTGGCGGTCTCAATGCCAAATTCGTCAATTATTTTTGCTTTGCCTTTTTTTACGTAACCTAAAATAAAGTCTGCATCTTTCATCTTATCACTTGGATTAAATCCTATCCCGACCCAACCCTTTGTTTTAGCAGACATCTTCACAGCAAGTTTGTCTCCATCAATTTTCCAGGAGAAAGACATGTTTTTAGCTTTTACCTCATTACTGTAATCTGCCGCGAATACCCCTGAGACAACAGTCACCGATAAAACACAAAGCCCTAGCAAAATGCATAAAATTCTACCTTTCATAATCTCTCCTTAAATATCTATTTGCTGAAATAATAATCTTAAGTCAATCCAATGCGTCAACAGGGTATATTTATTCCCCCACTAAGAGCCTGTAACGCCTTATGGGATAAACACAATCACCTCCGGCAAACCTAGCATACAGTTCCGAGGAATAAAAGCTCCTTTATATTTTTTCCATAACTTTGGAAAAATCCTTAAATTGAGATACAATGTCGCCATAATACAATTGAAAGAATGGCTTAACATGATTAAGTTCCTTTTGTAGCTCTTAATAGGAGTCCATAAACCAGGGTCTCAGTACAAATGATTACATTTGATGCAAAATAAGGGCAATTCTCTATTATTCAATCAAAAATTTGTCTGGTTCCCACTTAATTCAACAGGAGGAAATTTAATGGCAGAAAAGATGGCAGTTTATAAATGTGAATTATGCGGCAACATTGTTGAAGTTCTTACCGCCGGCTCGGCAGCCTTATCATGTTGCGGCCAGGAGATGGTCAAGCAGGCAGAAAACACTACCGACGCTGCGGTAGAAAAACATGTCCCTGTTCTCGAGCAAAAAGATGGTGGCTGGCAGGTATCCGTAGGCTCCGTTGATCACCCAATGACAGATGACCATTATATTGAGTGGATTGAGCTTATCTCCGGTGATACCGTATATCGTCAATTCCTGAATCCTTCGGATAAACCGGTAGCCTTTTTTCCTGGTGTTGAGGGTGATGTATCCGCCCGCGCCTACTGCAACCTCCATGGACTCTGGAAGGCATAGCATTCTCCTCCCCTGCCTGACGTCAAATGAACGGCAGGGGACATTTTTTACCACCTTTTACAACCGTCTTCCATTGCCGTAAGATGTCTTTCCGCAAGTAGCGAATTTTCCCATTACCCGCTGTCTTCTTTCCAACACCGAACAGTTGCCTTACTCTTACAACTTCTCCAGCCCGGATTTTTCACCAACAAAGTTTTTCGCAGATCGAGGCGCCGGGCATGAAGCTGTAGTAAGCTACTGCAAATGCTCGGCAACGAAGCAGCTGCGGAAAAATCTGCTGGCCCGAAGGGTGAACTTTTTGAGTTTACATAATTAACGTCTTTTTATTATAAGGGAGGCATTATGGTCAAAAAAAACAGTAGGTTTCGAACCGAAACAGACAGCATGGGTGATGTCCAGGTACCTTTCCAGGCACTTTATGGTGCACAGACTCAGCGTGCAGTAGAAAACTTTACTCTTTCCAGCCAGACTCTCCCCTGGAGTTTTATTCAGGCCGTACTTTTTATCAAGCA
>CAXMTO010000023.1:0-7085 GCA_964196355.1 uncultured Myxococcota bacterium | reverse complement strand
CTGGGGTAGCGACGCGGAAGATGTGATCATATCTGCTGGCCTTTGGTGAACATTGTGTAAAATTTCTCGTCAAATCGAACGGGTGGCAAGCTGTTACAATGAAAACACTTTCAGAAAATGGACACAATGTTCATGAGAAATGCGGGTTAGTTCCTGTCACACAATATGTCCCTACTAGTGGTTCAACAGAATATCAAATTGAATCTCTCACACCCCTGCTAAGGTTGCCAAAGGTAATCTTCTCCTGTAAGTGTTATGGTGCAACTTCCATGTTATGATTGATGATAAACTTGCCCTACTACAGGAATTTGATGGTGTATGGGGAGCCCCTGGTGATCCAAAGAGTTCTCTTGGAGTAATAAATGCTGTTCAATTCTCCCGGGAAAAGGACATCCCTTATCTTGGCACTTGAAGCGGGTTCCAACATGCTCTGGTAGAGTATGCAAAAAACGTCTTACAGTTGGAGAGCGCCCAGAGTCCTAACAGTATCTCGGGGCTATTATCTTTACTCATAACCAAAATGTCCTGCTCGCTAGTGGGTGAGGTACAGAAGATCACCATCCGAGAAGGATCACTAGCTCACAAGATATACGAAACAGAGTCAGTAAACGAAAGGTTCAATTGCAGTTGCAGCTTAAATGAGGATTATAGATCGAAATTTGAAGAATCAGACCTCTCAATTGAGTCATTTCCACACCCTGTAATCGTATCTTTCTTAAGAGCAGCAGACGGTTAAGCCGGCCTAAATCTTTCAAAACAGATCACGGAGCAATATGCAATTTGGAGCAATGAACTTTCCGGTTACGCCTTTACTACAAGAAGTGGATACTGTTGCCGGGTTGGGTTTTGATTACATAGAAATTGCAATGGACCCGCCCATGGCTCATTATTCAATACTATCCGAGGATCAAAAAGCGATTAAAAAAAGTTTGGCTGTAAACGGCTTGGGCGTTATTTGCCACCTGCCAACCTTCGTAACCACAGCTGACCTAACGGAAAGTTTGAGGCTGGCATCCGTCACAGAAGTGCAACGATCATTGAGTGTGGCAGCAGATTTGGGTACCAAAAAAGTAGTCCTCCACCCGAGTATGGTTTTTGGTATGGGAGCATTTGTCCTCGAAACTGTTAAAGGTTTTGCTTTTGACTTCCTCGGAGAAATCATCGATACCGCCGAACGTCTGGGAATAACCATCTGCTTGGAAAATATGATGCCCCGAAACATGTTGGGCGTTGAACCGGATGATTTCAGCGAGATATTCTCCACGTTCCCATCATTAATGCTCACCTTGGATACCGGTCACGCTAACATTGCGGATTATTCTGGAAATAGATTAATTGAGTTGGTCAAAAGGTTTGGCAACCGTATCGGCCATCTTCATTTTAGTGACAACTCAGGGCTCAGGGATGACCATTTGGCTTTAGGAAAAGGGACAATAAGATTTACGGAAATTATAAAAAGAATCAGAACAACAGGCTATGATGACACGTTAACCCTGGAAATTTTTGAAAATGACCGCCAAACACTTGTGCAAAGTAAAACTCTGGTTAAGAATCTGCTCAACAAATAATATTTATCACCGTCGCTGACCTCGTAATAATTGACAAATTACGATAGTAATCTTGATAAAGTAGACTGATATGAATTCACAACGAACATCAGGTTGAGGTCCACTTAACTCATCAGCGGTTAACAAATCCCGAGAATGACATTGTGGCAAATCTAAGGTGGGTTGAGCGAATCTATAAATAATAGTTCAAAGCTGACTACCGGAATAGTAAGCTAAACCGAAAGTCGAGGCACAACAAGAATTTAATCTATGCTGCTCTTGCCTGATACGGAACAAAACCATATCTTGTTTCCCTCGCTGTCGAGAAAAGCGCCAATCGGAGTGCCATCGTAGAGAGTGACGGGGTCTGAGACAGTGACCTCTCGCTCCTTCAAGGCCTTTTCGGTGGCGAAGGCATCGTGGGTTTCCACGGTGATGCGAGGGTTTAATTCTTCCGTGGGCTTTGCATGACATTCCTCTTGCGTTTTCAGCATCACAATCGCGTCACCAATCAGATATGCGGATTCCATATTACGAATGGTGTCCGGTGGAAGCACCAGGGTTTCCCCATAAAAACGGTTGGCCCTATC
The DNA here is from genome assembly GCA_964196355.1 of uncultured Myxococcota bacterium. GTDB lineage: Bacteria > Desulfobacterota > Desulfobulbia > Desulfobulbales > Desulfocapsaceae > Desulfomarina. Next base: position 4,948 of record CAXMTO010000023.1, on the reverse strand, counting down.
CAAATCAGTTACAGCCAATGCTATCCCCTTTACCCGAATAAATCCTAAATTACTCATATTAGTACCTCTGGGACCTACGATTGCCATGGCAATGGTAACTCCTTGCCATCGGAAGTGAATACTTTAGCTGGTGTTGATGAAAAAGCAGCGATTAAAAATATATCTTCATTTCCACTGTTAATGAGTTGATGAACAACCTCAGGGGGGATAATCAAAGTATGGTTTGGGCCGAACTCTGTAATTTTTCCCTTAATGGATATCTGCCCTGATCCCCGAATAATAACAATTACCTCCTCACAATCATGATAATGAACAGGGGTTTCCCCACCTGATTCAACAGTTTGCATCCATACCTCAGTGCCCTTTAGACCATTCTGTTGGCTTGCCAAAGTCTGATGAGCGAGCCCTGGCAAAGTAAATTGTTGTATCGTTGCATTGTTAATAACCGACATCATTACCACCTATAATTAAAATAATGTTAATTAGTTAATTCACCATAATCAAATCACGTAGATAGTCGCTCAGCAAGTGAACGCAATAGTTTTGCCCCATCACCACGCCATGCGCTTCCGTGCATGCACGCGAGTGTTGACGGATTGGTTAAAGCTAGTCGCTCGAGCATCACACCTGCATTTGTTGTGTGTGAGAAATAGTCCATTTCCTGACGGAAAACCTCGCTCGGTTCAAGAATGTCGGACTCAGTTACGGGGGGAAGTCCATCGCCGCCCTGCGTGAACAGATCACCACACATCAGCGTGGCGGTCCGTTCTTCGATCAGGAAGCCACAATCCCAAGCGTGCGGTAGATGAGGGGTGTCAAACCAACGCACGGAGTGCTCACCCAGGTGAAGTTGCTCCGCATCGGCAAGTACCTTCGGTTCCCGATCGGCAAGGTCGCCAATTGATACCATGGCCGCCACCCCACCGCAAAGAGGCACAGAATGAGGGGCTGCCATTAACCATTCGTTGAGTCCGCCACACTCATCGGCTTCCACATGGGAAAGAGTTATGTAGCGTAGTTTTTCAACAGGCAAAATACTCGCCACTGCTTCGCGAATCAGTGGAAACATCTTCCTCAGCCCAGCGTGGAAAAGCAATGGGGCGTCATCAACGATGAGGTATTGGTTAAACGAGAACCCTCCTGCACCGGGAATTTTAACCGGCGTGCTAATACGATAGATTCCGTCTGCAATCTCATGCACATTGGTTCCGCTTTGTTTGTTGGTAATTGTCATCGGTGTCTCCTTTCAATTTAATTTTTGTTATAACTTCAACATAGTTCTGACGGTAAACAAAATATTAGAAAACACTGTGACTGAGACAAAACGGGAAACAATCAGGTTCCTAATCACTAGCAAGGAAACAATATGCTAGGCGCAAGAGAAATCAAGAGAGAAGTACAAACTAATTCCGGAGACCTGGGATGGTATCTGTACTATCCCAGCCGAGAGAGATGTCCTCTGGCAATATTTAGTATGGAGCAAAATAGGGAAACTTGAGCTTGTTCCTGTGTCTCTGGTTCTCTGTAAATAATTTTGGCTTTTTAATAGGTGCCAGGATGCTCCTTTTCGGACAAGTCTTTTCCCTCTGTCGTAAACTTGACACAAACTTGATCTCTCCCCCTTTTCTCAAATCAATTCTGCTGGATTTATGACGGAATTATCCTGTGATTGTAGCTACTTTTTCCACCGAAAATAAAAGCACGGTAGCTGGAAAGGTTAAGATCGACAAAGAAGATCGAGAGATTTTTCCGGTAGAATCGGAAGTACGGGTAAAAGGGGATTTTTGATAAAAATAGCAATAAGGGGTTGAAATATTGGTGGGAAAACATAAACACAGAAACAAAAAGGGTTTCAAGAAAACCCTGAAACCCTTGATTTTGTTAGTGGCATCCCCAACCGGATTTAAACCGGTGTTGTCGGCGTGAAAGGCCTTTAGATGCGATTTCAGGCACATAATATCAGGGACTTACACATAGGTGTAAGTGCAAAGTTTTGCTTTACTTTGCACCCTATCTGCACCCTTATTCCACGCTTTGCAGAGTAGTATGCTATGATTTTGGCAAGAGAATCGCGGAGGATTAACGAGATCGCTATTAACAGGATGGGTGTGTTCGATACTCCAAAGGTCATCTGTGGCTGATGGTCAATAAATACAACAGCACGGTTATCTTTTGTCAGCATTCCACCATCTGTATTTGAAAGTATATTTGCCATGATAAAACACCTCTTCTAATTGATAGGTTTCAGATTATAAGCGAATAGTTTGGGCCCAAGCCTGTAAAGCCCGCAATTGCTCAGCTATCAGTTCTTGAATCTTTGTGTCCACTAGAGTCCCATCTTCATCAAAGCTACCGCTGAAAGCATTACTGAAAACTTCAGGTTTATTTAAAGGGTGAAGATCAAGAAATACGCAGACTTGTCTGAGGTGATATTGAGACCTTGCTGAGCCCATACCACCTCCTGATCCAAGTATGGCCACCGGTTTGCCTGAGAGCAGATGATTTTCTGGTGCACGAGAGGCCCAGTCAAGTGCATTTTTAAGCGCTGGTGCAAGCGAGTAGTTATATTCAGGACAGGCAAGGAGTAATGCATCCGCATTCCCTATACTCTCATTGAGTTTCTGCACAGGACCTGGAATCTCTTCAAGATCTGCATTGTAGAACGGAACATCTTGTAAATCTGCCAATTCAATTACCATCCCCGATGGAGCATGTTCTTTTGCATATCTTAATAGCCCTAAATTAGTGGAATGCCTCCGCAGACTGCCGCAAATTCCAAGAACGTGTAAAGATTTCATGATTTCTCCTTGTGGATTATTTTATGGTTATACTTGGTTGATTAATGGAACCTCAATCGCTAGTAGTTGAGTTTTGGTTTGCGCAAAAACAGGGTAGGTTTCGCCATCTATTATCCCCAACCCATCCCGTTGCTTAACATCATGACCGGCTATGTTGGCATCACCTTCGATGACAAAAAAGTAAACACCATTATTTGTGCTATTTTTTTCGTAGTTCACCTCCTGCTCAGCCTCAATATCGGCTAATGAAAACCAGGCATCCTGATTGATCCATACTGATTCTTCCGAGACATTTGGAGCAACAAGTATTTGAAACCTGTTCTTTCTCTTAGCAGCATCTAAAATTTTCTGGTCATACCTGGGTGTAATGTCCTTTTCTTTTGGCAGCACCCAAATTTGAAGGAAATTTACATCATTTGATGATGAGTTGTTGTACTCCGAGTGGGTTATGCCGCTTCCTGCCGACATAATCTGAACTTCGCCTGCAGATATGATGTGCGTGTTGCCCATACTGTCTTGATGTCGAAGAGAGCCTGACAAAGGGATAGAAATAATCTCCATGTTGTCATGGGGATGAGTCCCAAATCCCATTGGTGCTTTGACAATGTCATCATTGAGCACTCTCAACAACCCAAAACTCATGCGTTCTTGGTTGTGGTAACCAGCAAAACTAAAGGTGTGTCTGCTCTTGAGCCAGCCATGATCTGCCAGCCCTCTTGATTCATTTTGGTGATAAACAGATTTCATTATTCTCTCCTGTATGTTGAGCACTTTTCTTTCTAAAATCTCACAATTGATTCGATGTCGAAATATACAGATAAAAAAAGGTCTACTTATTTGAATTTTCGCAATATATTAGATAACGCATCTTTTTCTCCATCACTAAGAAATGCAAACTCCTTTGCTACAACTTCTGCATGCCTGGGAAATACCCTGGCAATTAGCTTTCTACCTGCTTCTGTAAGATATACTGTCACCCTGCGTCTATCTTCCTCTGCCCTTTTGCGTATAACCAAAGTCTTTCTCTCAAGGCTATCAACAACTGTCGTTAAATTTGCATTGCTCTTTAGAATTTTCTTCCCCAACTCACTCTGAGAGAGTGGTCCGAGATGATATAGCGCCTCAAGTACCGCAAATTGACTGACAGTTAGGTTGTCATCTCTTAGGTGTCTATGGATTCTGTTTGTTGCTTGATTGGTAGCACGCATGAGTTTCACATATACACTGAGTGCGTCTCGTTGATTTTTAGGTAGCCTATTGTCTTTCATTCCAACCTCTTTTTTTGTTTCGATATCGAATCATTAAAGTTCAAAGTATATCTTCCGCTCAAATGAGTCAAGTCACAGATTACAAATAACTTGGCTTGTGCGAGATTGAATCATTCCCCAAAAAAATTGGAGCTACTCCAAGCTACCGTTATTAAGAGATAATCGATGAGATACCTAAAACAGCTATTTCGTTTTATATGGATCTAATTTGATAGGTAAGCGAAGACTTCGAGAACGTCTAAATGTGTCTATTGTTAGTTTACTGGGGTGCATGTCATTGCAATGGCAGAGACTATTCTTGGCAATGTTAACCATTTAAGCAAACCTGCAAATTATGACTATTCCTGTAAATCTCAAGCTATCCTCAATCTTGGCGGGCTATAGATTTATAAGAATCACATCATGCCCTTGTAAAGTCTGGAACGTTGGTTGACAAAACCAAAGAAATGTTACTGTGGAAAAACAAAAAAGGGGTGACCTGAATGGTCACCCCTTGATGAATACTTACCGACCGTTTACCGACCGGAATCAACACATGTAAGCTGTTGATTTCTTTAAACTTTAATGGTGGAGGCGGCGTCCACCGCATTAACACGATATGCTGCTGTTTTAAATGCATATTTTAATATATACTGTAACAATATACCGCCACATGTACCGTCAGAACGCCTAAGTTACAAATGAAAATATCTCGTAGATTGTTACAATTTTATTAAGCTGGAGACATGCTCAGTCCCGGACGTAAAGATAAAGCAACATTCTTTCTGTAAATTCGAGATTTCCTTTCGAGCTTATATTCAACAAGGCTCTCGTAAATAGTTCAGCTTTCCAAAGTTGTAAAGACCAAGCCCAAGGGTGCTCGTACCTCGCAGTCTTGACAAC
>CAXMTO010000022.1:0-23774 GCA_964196355.1 uncultured Myxococcota bacterium | reverse complement strand
GTCTTTTATTTTGTCTTTTTGATTCAGGACTTTGTACAGCTGAGAGGCTCGAAGCCACACCAGTGTTGCCATAGTCAAAAGATCGCGCAAAATACTTGATTACTCCTCTCGAGTCAAGGAGAAAATTGCGGCTTGATTATTCTTCAATCCAATTTTCCAGTGCGGCGATGATTTTTTTGGCCTGATCGGTGCTTGAGATGTTGAATTTTGATTTTGGAATATATTCTCCGTTTCGCTTTTGATAGCGACGGATCGTATACATATCTTTTCCATATTCGCCACTGCTTTTAATCAAATTATTATAGCGGTACATAACTGTCGCCCACGCACCTTTGGAAAGAACTTCTTTTCCTGTCTGCTTTACGACAAGCACTCCGTCATCCTCATAATTCACTGTTAGATCATCTACTGTTGAACTCATATGTCACCGTATTGAAAAAGGTTCGTGTAGGTTATTTATGGTAGGAGCGAATCGATGGTACAACAAACGATTTTCTTCCCGGATTTAAGGTGAATTATGTAATGCACCGTCCTGTTATTGTAAAGGTCGCCTGAAAACTAAGTATCACCACTCTTGCATATTATATCTTAGTACAATTTGTAACTGTAGGCATAGTCGGGCCGACAAAAACATATAATATTAATTATTTATGATCTCTTTTGTGTCGTGAAGCCCAACCCACTGCTGCTCCCTTCAACTACGATAATATCACCTTCTACGAAATCTCCGCTCAGGAGTTTTAGTGCCAGTTGATCTTCGAGTGAGCTCTGGATTGCCCGCTTAAGAGGTCTTGCGCCAAAGAAACGGTTGTATCCACTCTCGATAAGAAAGCGTTTTGCAGATTCACGGATAATGAGCTCTATTTTTTTGTCTTTTAGTCGGTTTATGAGTTTTTTGAGCTGAATATCAACAATCTTCAGCAGGGCATCTTTTTCTAAACTGGAAAAAATTATCGTTTCATCTATCCTGTTGAGAAACTCAGGTTTAAAATTACTGTAAAGCAGTTCGTCTATCTGTTGACGAATTGAGTTTTTGTCCAGATTATCTTCAGTCATTTTCATTATCAGCTGGCTACCAAGATTTGAGGTCATGATAAGAATTGAATTCTTAAAGTCGACTGTTTTTCCTTTTCCATCTGTCATCCGACCATCATCTAAGACCTGCAGTAGGACGTTGAAAACATCTGGATGAGCTTTCTCTATTTCATCAAAAAGAACGACCGAATATGGTCTGCGCCGAACTGCTTCAGTAAGATATCCTCCTTCTTCATAGCCGACATATCCCGGGGGGGCGCCTATAAGGCGTGCGACTGAATGTTTTTCCATGAATTCAGACATATCTATGCGGATCATCGCCTGTTCGTCATCGAAAAGGAAATCAGCTAGAGATCTGGCCAGTTCCGTCTTTCCAACCCCTGTCGGACCAAGGAAAATGAATGAACCGAGAGGACGATCAGGATCCTGCAGTCCTGCTCGCGCTCTTCTTACTGCATTGGAAACAGCAACTATGGCATCTTTTTGGCCAACGACTCGTTTACTGAGCACCTCTTCTGCGTTCACTAACTTGTCTTTTTCACCTTCGAGTAATTTGTCAGTCGGAATTCCTGTCCATTTTGTAACGACAGAGGCAATGTCCTCAGCAGAAACTTCCTCCTTTAGCATCTTATGCTCGGATTGAATTTCCTTGAGCTTTGTATTGCCTTCTTCCAGCTGTTGCTCCAATTGGACGATTTGTCCATATCTGAGCTCAGCCACTAGTCGCAGGTCACCGGCTCTTTCCGCTTTTTTCTCTTTTATATGCGCAGCATCAATTTTTTCTTTGATGTCACGTATGTTTTGAATTGTGTCTCTTTCAAGCGTCCACTGGCCTTTTATTGCATTGAGGCTGTCTTCCAGATTGGCGAGGTTCTTTTTTGATTCCTCAAGACGGATTTCGGACGCTTTATCGTTCTCTTGTTTCAAGGCCTCCTGCTCTATTTCGAGTTTGATCTTCTGTCTTTCCAGCTGGTCAATTTCTGCGGGCATTGAATCAATTTCAATACGAAGCTTGGAGGCTGCCTCATCAATAAGGTCAATCGCTTTATCGGGCAGGAATCTATCAGTGATGTATCGGTTAGAGAGGGTGACGGCAGCAACGGTTGCGCTATCCTGTATACGAACCCCATGATGAATCTCATATTTTTCCTTAATGCCTCTGAGTATAGCGATGGTATCTTCTACCGTTGGTTCCTTGACAAATACAGGCTGGAACCTTCTCTCGAGCGCACTGTCCTTTTCAATGTATTTTCTGTACTCATCAAGTGTTGTGGCACCAATGCAGTGGAGCTCGCCTCTGGCCAATGCAGGCTTGAGCATATTGGAAGCATCCATCGCACCCTCTGTCGCTCCCGCTCCGACAATGGTGTGAATCTCATCAATAAAGAGTATGATTTCGCCTGACTTTTCTTCTACTTCTTTCAAGACAGCCTTTAATCTTTCCTCGAATTCACCCCTGTATTTTGCACCGGCGATAAGCGATCCAATATCAAGTGTGATTACCTGCTTGTTTTGTATAGTTGACGGAATATCACCATTGACAATTCGCTGAGCCAATCCTTCTGCAATTGCAGTTTTTCCAACACCTGGTTCTCCTATAAGGATAGGATTATTTTTTGTCCTTCTGGAAAGAACCTGAATGATTCGACGAATCTCTTCATCTCGCCCAATTACCGGGTCGATTTTTCCCTGTCGCGCGATGTTGGTCAAGTTGTGACCGTATTTCTCAAGTGCCTGATATTTTTCTTCAGGATACTGATCGGTGACTCTGTGGCTTCCCCGGATAGCTGAAAGGGCCTGAAGAAAATCTTTTTCATCAATCCCACGGCGGGTAAGAGTTTTATAGAAATCACTTTTCTTGTCCCTGAAGGCTGCTAGAAAGAGATGCTCCTGGCTGATATAATCGTCCTGCATCTGCTGGGCGACAGAAAATGAGGCGTCAAATAACTTCTTCAGATCTTGAGATATATAGCTCTGTCCTACTCCCTGTCCGGACACCTGAGGAATATCCTTTAGAACCTGATTCACATCATTGAGAAGCAGCGAAGGGTCAACACCAAGTTTCTTTAATACCGGGACAACAATGCTTCCTGGCTGCGAGAGAATAGTTTTTACCAGATGTTCCACTTGGATCTCCTGGTGATTGCTATCCTGGGCAAGTTGTTGGGCTGCCTGAATTGTTTCCTGGGATTTGTGTGTGAATTTATCAAATTGCATTCTATTCCTCCCTTTAACGGCTGGGTAGAAAGGCTATATACGTTGCCAGTTGATGTAGCGCTGTTTTTGATTACGCTCAGAAGATAAGGACGTCGAAGAGGTGTGTCAAGAATTTGACACGAGGGTTTTTGCAAAAAAAACCGGCAGACCTCATATTGAAGACTGCCGGTTAAATTCTTTCAAAATACCAACCAGTTGGTGGTTTAAAAGACGCAAAAAAATCCGAGAAAAATGTCTACACAAATCCCGTCGAGCGAATCATCCACAACCGCCGGAACCACATTCACCTGAACTGCAGCCGCCGCCGGCATTTACCGGGTTGGTTGAGGTTATGCCAAAACCGGAACGAGGGCCCGCATCTACAAAATCAACGGTGATTCCACCGCATGTTGTCATGAGACTTCCCTCCACCAGAAACTTGAGAGAATCGTTCTCGAAAACTTCATCACTTTCTTTTGGCTCATCCAGAGCCAATCCCAGGGATGGCCCGGATCAGCCACCCTGCATAAGAGCAATACGAAGAGCAGAATCAATACTGTTCTGCTCCATGTACTCTTTCAACTTTTCAACAGCTAAGTCTGTTACATTGAATTCAGACATGAAGTGCCTCCTTGAAAATTAATAATCACTAAATACTGATGGACATCGGAACGGGTCTTTGTTTCCAATATGTAGTATTTAAATTCAAATACAAACATAAGGTGGTGACAGTTAATAGTCAATCCGTCACCTACTAAAAATATTACGAAGTTGAAAATATTCAAGTTTTTAATTGAATTGATCTATGTTTTCAACACGTTCCAATCTGTTTTTAAATAGATTTTCTCTGCTCTAATGGGTGTGGAATAATAATATATTTGCAAATAGATTGAAAAACTGTATCCGGATGTGCAATATGGAGAGAATGGGGATAAGGTGATTTCAATTATGAAAAACATTGATGCGAAGTTTCGCATCAGAATGAAAATCAATATCAGAGAAACATTGCTCAACATGAGTTGAGATAATGTCACATACTCACAGGAGTATCAGTATGAAAAAAATTGTCATATCAACAGGTGGTGGCGATGCCCCGGGCTTGAACGCAGTAATTTATTCGGTTGTCCACACCTGTTATCGCAGGGGCTGGGAAGTGTATGGAAGTAGAAGTGGTTATGGTGGATTTCTCGATATGGACGAAATGGTTCGTCTGACACTTAAAGATGTCGAAGGTATTTATTCTACCGGTGGCACTATTCTAGGTTCGACTAACAAGGGTAATCCGTTCAGTAGGCCAGTGGAAAATCTCGCAGGAGAAATTCAGATAATTGATACGTCAGATAAGATTCTTAAAAATTTTGAGAGGATGGGCTTTGACTGTCACATCGCCATTGGTGGGGACGGCAGCCTTGAGATTGCCCATCGTTTTGCACAAAAGGGGATGCCGGTTATCGGAGTGCCCAAAACTATTGATAACGACCTCGAGGAGACAAGCAGAACTTTTGGTTTTGATACGGCAGTCTCTACTGCAACGGATGCACTGGATAAACTGCATTCCACTGCCAAATCCCATGACAGAGTCTTCGTTGTCGAGGTGATGGGGCGTGATTCGGGTTGGATTGCCCTCTATTCCGGCATATCCGGTGGAGCAGATGTTATTCTCCTGCCGGAAATTCCCTTCGATATTGAAGAAGTGTGCAATAAAATCGCCGATAACGAACTGCGTGATAAAGACTATTCCATTGTCGTGGTGGCAGAGGGAGCGGTGACCAAGGATGGTCAGGTTTTTAATAAAGGGCACGGGGAGATGGGACGTGATGAGGTGATCCTTGGCGGTGTCGGGGAGTGGGTTGCTTCTGAAGTGCGCAAACGAACGAACAAGGATTCCAGGTCACTTGTTCTCGGGCATCTGCAGCGAGGTGGATCGCCTACCACTTTTGACCGGTTGCTGGCACTGCGCTTTGGGGCTGCTGCTGTGCGTCTTATCGAAGAGAAGATCTTTGATCATATGGTTGCGTTAAAGGGTTCAATAATGGTAGCCGTACCAATTGCTGATGCCATCAGGAAGAGGAAGAAAGTGGATCTCAGCAGTGATAAAATACTCACTGCGCGCGAAATTGGCATTTGTCTCGGCGATAACCCTGACAAAGAAAGGTTAGAGGAGGATTAGGCGTGAGAAGGGGGGGCGGTAATATGTATCTTGATGCATATCAGTTACTCTATTCTCATTTCGGGCCACAGGGCTGGTGGCCAGGAGAGACTCCCCTTGAAATCATGGTGGGAGCGGTTCTGACTCAGAATACAAATTGGACTAATGTCACAAAGGCAATCGATAATCTACGGCAGGGGGGCATGCTTGGCTATCCTCAACTGCTTGAGATGTCTCTTGATCTGCTGGCGGAGTATATTCAACCTTCAGGATATTTTAATCTCAAGGCAAAGAGGCTGCACAATCTGTTGAAGATGATCGAAAATCTGTATGATGGTAACCTCGATCATTTTTCAAATGACGATGTGGTCTCGGCAAGAGAGAATCTGCTCAATGTTAAGGGGGTAGGGCCGGAAACTGCTGATTCTATTTTACTCTATGCGTGCGTGCAGCCTATTTTTGTAATCGATACCTACACCCATCGAGTTTTCTCACGGCATAATCTGGTTGAAGAAGAGACCGATTATCATACAATGCAGACTGTGTTCATGGATCATCTCCCGGAAGATGTGCAACTCTTTAACGAATTTCACGCTCTTATTGTACGGGTAGCAAAGCAGTTCTGTAAAAAAACAAACCAACTCTGCGAGCAATGTCCTCTTCAGGGCTTGAATGAGTAAACTAAGACTTGGTTTCCAGCAGATGACCGAGCATGTTATCGACTGTCTGGAGAGTTTTAAGATTGGCTTTATACATCTGGCTGTTCAGATACATCTCAGGGAGTTCCCTGCCCAGATCAACATTTGAAAGTTCAACAGGATATGGTCCTTCAGGCCCTTCCTGGAATACTTTGGGGCTCGGGTTATTTATTTTTTCGACTTGAGCTTTCACGCCATGAGCTTGAGTCGATTCAAGGATGACTCGTGTTCGTTTAAATCCATCCGTACTGGCATTCGCGATATTGTTGCTGTTCGACAGGACCTTAGTACCAAAAGCGTGCAGCCCGGAAAGTGCTGATTGAAAAGCTGAAATCATCTCGTCCTCGGGGTAAGAGTGTGTTTTATGCAACTATCCTGGTGTATAGACTGTAGGCCGCAGTCTGTTGGTGTAACAACTCTTCTTCTGTTTTCTTAAGCAAGTATTAGTCCATATCCAATAGAGGTGATAGCTGGTTGTTTATATGGCTGAATGTACGTTGTTATTTGTGTTTTTCTGAATACTCGTGGCAAATTGAGTACAAATTACTTTGTTACGGTGGTACCGTTTTTGTCATTGGAATTACAAGTTGTGTAAGCTGCTCGTCTCACCCTGTTCTAATTTCATCGAGAAATTCTGTTATTTCCTCTTTTGTGTAATCTGCCTTTGCCAGAGATTTTCTGTAACGCTCCAGGGTATCCCGTGCTTTCAAAGGATTGTTGTTCTGGATATACAACTGATAGAGGAGTTGGGTAAGATCTTCCTCTATAAGATTGATTTGCAGAATTTGTTCTACGAGGGCAGTTGCCTCCTCCGTCCGCCCGGTATTTGCCATGTTTGTTGCCCATGTAGTTGTACATTCAACTAATATCTGGACAAGTTGATCATTATACGCAAAGGCCTGCTCACTCTTGAATGTATCTTCAGGCAATATCCCTCTGTAGATTGAAAGTGCAGTTTGAAAAGAATTGTGTGCCTGTAGCCAGTCGTTTTTTCGGCTATAGGACAATCCGGCTTTTGCTGTTTTAATAAATTCCAGGGCATCTATTTCATAATTTGCCAGGCCGAGGATTCCTTTTTGGGTGTAGAGATAATCCTCCTTTATCTCACCAGGTAAGTGGGGCTCCAGCTTATTTCGGAGACGGTTCAGAAGAGTATCAAAACTTTTTCTGGCGTTGTCCGGTGAATTGTCGGGCCATAGTTCCAGTTGGATTCTATCCTGGGAGATTCGCTGCCCTTTAGCGGTCAAGAGTAGACCCAGAAGTTCTCTCTGGGCTGGGGTGAGGTCTTTTGCCTGGAGAAACGTCTTCCCTGCCACGCTGAGTTCGAAGCTGTCAAGCAGGGTAAACTTCAGAAGAGGCATGGAGGCCCCATCATCAGAAAAATTGAGACCGAGTCGTTGTTGTGCGAGTGACCGGGCAAAGCTTTTTTCTTTATCTCTTTTTACGGCCAGGGCAAGCAGTTTTGTCATCATCACCGGCTCCCAGCTCCAAAAGTGGTCGTATCCACTGTTTTTCATAAGGGAAAGCCCGGCTTCCAGGTCCTCGAGAGCTGCCTCAGGCTCCTCAGATTCATATTTTAAATAGCTCGTATTCATGAGAGCACAGAGAGTGAGAAAGGTAGAGGGGATTGAGCGTGCAAGCGCTAACCCTTTCTCAAGACTTCTCTGCGCCTTATCAAACATTTTCAGGCGAGTATAAACCGCACCGGCAATGATGTTATGAAAGGCACTATAGAAGGGTCCTCCGGCATTGTTTCGTAATTCTGCTGATTCGTTAAGGTGTTTCTGAGCTCTTTTATTTTTACCTGCCAAGGCGTTGCCGAAAGCCTGCCACTGCAAAATCTGACTGTGCATATGATCTGTTGAAGCAGTTGATGTTATGCCAAGACTTTTACCTAAAAGTTCTAATCCTTGCTCGATCCGGCCTTTTGAAAAGAGGTTGCTGCTGCTCCAGATAAACAGGTAGGGGGCAGCAACAGTCTGGTCGATCACCTCCTGTTTGATGGATTTTTTCAGCAATTCCTGCTGGCAATCGTAATTCTGGTAGTCACCTGTCATTGAAAGGTAACAAAGGTACATCACTCTCATTGTGAGTTTGTTCGATTCGCCCACGAGTGGGTCATTGAGCAGGCCAAAGCAGATCTCTGCTTCTCTTAGATATTTTGTGTGATTGCCACTTAGCAGTTCAATATATCCCTGGATGAACCTGGTTGAGGCAATGAAATTTCTAATGTTGTGACGGGTAGCCAGAGTGCTGGCCATAGTAATGAAATGGCGTGCTTTTTCCATATCACCATTGAAAAAACAATAGCCTGATGCCAGATTTCGTGCTGCCATGATAATGATAGGCGTTGGCAGGGTGCTTTTGAGCTGTTCAAGCAGTGTCTCTGCTCTTGGAAGAAACTTTGAACCAACATTATATTTTCCCGAAACCACAAAATGAAAATAGATGGTTTGTGATAGTGCCATGAGCTCTCCTACCTCTTCTCCGGTGTCAACAAAACTCTTTCGGGCGGAATCAAAAAACAGGAGGGTCGCCTGTGGAGTAAAATCCACCTGCATGAGCCCTGCATAGAGGGTTAGCCAACTATATTGAAATAGGGTTTTTTCGGGAATACTTTTCAATAAAGCAAGGATATAAATGGCTCTGTTTTTGGCGATTAAACTCATGCCTTTTTCCCGGAGAATCTCTGCCATTGTTTCAAAATCACGACCATTTTTATAACAGGTAAGTGCCATTTCAGTCATGTTGCGCTCAAGGTAGTAATGGGCCTCCTGGTTGTATATGTGAGCGATATCTGAGGGCGTAAATTGCTCCTTGGCTCGTATTTGCAGAAATTCTTGGAAAAATTGCTGGAAACGAAAAACGTTTTTTTTATCGTCGAGGCTATCGATAAAAAAATTGGCTCGGAACATGTCTGAGAGTACCTGGCTGATGTTGTCTACACCTGTTATTTCTGTTGCCAGATCTATTGGTATCTCCTGTAAAAACGCAAGTTCCAGAAAAGGGGTGTGTAAATGCTCAGGAATCTGGTCGAAAATTTCTTCCTGGAAGTAATCAAGCATATGCCCTTTTCTATGAATGGTGGAGAGTGTGGCATTTGAAGAATCTAACCAAAATCGTCTGCGCCCGCTAATTGGGTGACTTGCAAGGATGATACCCATTATCCAGCCATCGGTGATCTTTTCGATTTCTATCGCATCCTGTCTGCTTATTCCCTGGTTAAGTACATTATTGTAAAGATCTTCAATTTCATTGATGCTGAGTGCCAGGTCTGCCGTGTTCACATAAGCGATTTGATTACCGTTTCTAAGGATTTTGCTTTTCAACTCCAATGGCTGCCGGCTGATAAAAATGAAATGTACTTTTGGGGGAGAGGTGTCAATAATATGTTCTAACAAACTGTTTGTGAGTGCGTCATATTCGATCAGGTGAAGGTCATCGAATACGAAATACATATCTTCTAAAAGATGAAAGTCGAGATCCTTCAAAAGGATGTTAGCACATCGTGTCAGCTCAAGTGGACCGACACTGCCCTCGTTCAGAATGGCTGTAAGTTGAGGAGAACTGAAGTCCGGTAGATTGTTTGAGAGGTTTGTGAGAAGTGAAGACAAGAGCAGTACCGGATCAGAGTCTTCCTGTCCAATCTGATACCAGATAAAGGCGTTATTGTTGTAGTCAAGAAACTGTGATACCAGAGTTGTCTTTCCCTGGCCGGCTTGAGCCTCGATCACAATGACCTTCTTATTATGCGTTTTACCGGGCAGTTTGGTAGTTAAAAGGTTGTGTCTCAGCAGGGACTGTGAAGGATCGATATGTGGTGGATAAAACTTATTAGAAGGTCTGGCGTAGCTCAAGCTGCTTTCTTCTGATTTCATAGGTCACCTTTGTCCTTGATGTTCTACGTTTTATAGTTGAGTAGGAACTTTCTGCAAATTCTCCGTATGATATTGGAGTCTTTAGATGAAAGTTTTGTTTGAGCAAAAAATTGCCGAATATTATTCATCCAGTAAATATGACTCTTTTCACTCATGAATTCTAGTTGGGTCAGTGATTCTTCAAGATAGGAATACATGCTTTCCAACTCGAAAGATGACGCGAGTTTGGGGGTCGGCAGCATGTCTTTTTGCGAGTGCACAATCCCATAATAGATTTCGTAACAGTGGATTGCAACTGCCTGCGCTAGATTGAGGGAAGAAAAATCGGCAGTCGGGATGGCTGACACCAGCTGGCAATATTTGAGATCTTCATTTGTCAGGCCGCTGTCCTCAGGCCCGAAAATGAGCGCAACTTTATTATTTTCGAGCTGCGGTAAAATTGTTTCTACCATCTCACGGGGAGATCTTTCGATTATTCTCTGCCTTCCTCTTCTGGCAGTAGTACCAACGATAACGGAATAGGGGGAAATAGCTTCAGCGAGGGTTGTGTAGAATTGCAGGTTGTCGATAAGATGTGCGGCCTTATGGGTTGCCATCTGAGCCATGGATTCCCTTTCTGGGAGTTGATCGCCGACGACAATAAGGTTATCAATCCCCATATTCCAGGCTATTCTGGCGGCAGCGCCAATATTGCCAGGATATTTGGGTCGTACAAGTATAATTGCCAGTTGTGAAAGAAGAGATGCTGTAGTCATTTGTTTTCGGTATATATCACAATTCCCTCTTCGGCGTGGGAATGAAGGAGATTCTGTTATTACTTTCATCCACATCAAAGAGGGTAACCTGGATGGGGTTGCCTATCTGGTATACGGTGCCTGTCAGTTCGCCGATCAGCCTATGACGTTTTTCGTCATAGAGATAATTATCGTCTGTAAAATGTTTGAGCCCGATTGATCCACTGATGAAGGTCTCTGTGAGTTCAACAAATATCGCAAAATCATTTACACCGGAAATTATCGCTTCAAATTTTTCACCGATGTGCTTTTTCATGTACCTGGCCTTTAGACGTCCATTCATATCCCGTTCTGCGCGGATACCTACTCTTTCTCTGTTGGAGAGAAAAGCGCCAGTTTCCTGCAGTTTTAAATGCGTTTTTTGGTCTGCTGGAGCTGTGGTGTTGTCCTTAATCGTGTGGATGAGTTCACGGTGGACTGAGAGGTCGGGGTAACGCCGAATAGGGGATGTGAAATGGGTGTAATGGTGGGAAGCAAGGCCAAAATGTCCATTGTTTTTTGGTGAATAGCGTGCCTGTTGCATGGTACGCAGAAGGAGGTTATTGATTATGTATTCTGTTTTCGTCCCCTTGCACTGTTCAACAATTCTGGCAAACCATTTGGAACTCTTGTCCGTCTTCGTGAGGTGGAGTCCCTGCGTTTTCGCAAAGCTAATAAATTCTGCCACCTTCTCGTTATCAGGCTGCTCGTGTACACGATACAGACCGTTGCGGCGGTTCTGGGTAAAGAGTTCAGCAACCGCTTCATTTGCCGCAAGCATGAATTCTTCAATAATCTGATGGGCAAAGTTTCTCTTTGAAGTACTGATTGTTAAAATGTCGCCGGCATCAGTAAGGCTAATTTCTGACTCAGGGATGGTGAAACTGATGGAGCCTCTTTCTTTCCTTTTCTCATAGAGCGCTGCTGCAAGTTCGTATGCCCATTTTAAATGCGTAAGAAAGGGTTTGTGCTGGCGTCGAGTCACCGGGTCTTTGTCAATCAGGATCCGGCTTACGGTATTATAAGTGAATCGATGGCGACTGTGTATAATTGATCTGCTGAATTTTTTTCTGAGCAACTTCCCATTGCGATCAAAGTTAAGAATAGCTGTGATGGTAAATCTATCCTCGTTTGGAACCAGGCTGCAAAGATTGTTGGAGAGTCTCTCCGGCAACATTGGAATCACACGGCCCGGAAAATATATTGATGTTCCACGGGCATAAGCCTCTTTGTCGAGATAGGAGCCCGACTGCACAAAATGACTCACATCTGCGATTGATACGTAGAGTTGAAAGCCGGTTCGTGTTTTTTTGACGCAGATCGCATCGTCAAAATCTTTGGCGGTTTCTCCGTCAATGGTAATATGGTCGATCTCTCGTAAATCGAGTCGGTCTGCAGAGGGGCTGAAATCATCCGATAATTTATCTGCTTCACGAAGCGCGTGTTCGCTGAAGGTGTGAGGAAGTGAGAATTTTTCAATAACCAGCCGCATTTGAATGTCAATGTTTTCCGGATTCCCGAGGACTTCTATAATTTCTCCGAAAATGTTGTCAGAGGATTGAATCTCTCGTTTTAAGCGAACAATTACCGCGTCGCCCTGCTGTGGCTGAGGTGTGTGTGTGGCGACTGTTACATGAAAAGGAAAACGTGGATCTTCGGGGTAGACGATGCCGGCATGCTGCGTGGGATAGTAGAAACCTGTAATTGTTTCCTTGCCATGTGAGAGAATCTTAATAATGACACCTTCCGGTCTGCCGTCATTTCGTACCTTGGTGATGCGGATGAGCACTCTGTCGCCATGATTGGCAGATCCAATCATGGCCGGAGCAATATACGGATCTTTGGATAACTGTATTGCTCTGAGGTACGGGACGGTGTCAATTATGAAACCGAAACCTTTAGGATTTTTTTCCAGGAGACCTTCGTAAAGGGGAGCCGTCCTATCAACAACAAACTGTTTCTTACCAGTTTTTCTTATAAGTTTTTTAGAGAGCAGGGTTTTGGTTGCGGAATCTATATCACTGCTGTTCCTGCCTTTTCGCGAGAGGAATTGTAATATTTTTTCGACTGCAGCAGGTTCTTTTGACGAAGAGAGATAGGAGAGCACGCTGTTCTCCAACTGGTGCAGATCTCTTCCAATATCCCGTTTGAGCAGTTTTTTCTCTTCCGGGTGACGTGAAGTGCGATATTTTCTTTTTTTTTTGGACATTTGTACTTTTTTGTTTTCTCCAGGAGAAGTTTCTTGTTACTTATAGAGGATTATGTCTTATTTTTCAATAGACTTACTGTATCACAGTGAATAGTAAGGGCAAAGTATTTCGGCAACTGAATAGTAACGCTAACTGCCTGGCTGTGAAATTATTGTTCCCTTATCTCAAGAAGAATGTATGCGCCGAATCTCGTTTGACCTAGAACTTTACCGCAACCAGATGAAGTCTTTGATCGAGGATGAACCCGATGAAGAGATTTTCTGGGAAGCGTTGGATTTTGCAACTGAAGCCCATTTTGACCAATGGAGACGTTCCGGGGATGCGTATATCCTCCACCCATGTTCCGTGGCCAGAATTCTCGCAGAGGAGATGGATATAACTCATCCTGAAATTCTTTCCGCCGCTCTTTTACATGACACCGTTGAGGATGTGGAAGAGGTAACTGTAGAGCTTGTAAGGGAAAAATTTGGCAGCTATGTTCAGACAATTGTCGAAGGTTGTACCAAAGTTACACATGTATCCGGCGATAAACAGACCATTGCCAAACGTACTCACAGAAAAATTTTCTCCGGTGCAGCGCTCAGGCCGGAGGTAATGCTCGTAAAGCTGGCAGACAGGTTGCATAACCTGCGCACCCTGAGAGTATTGCCAAAGCGAAAGCGACAGCGTATAGCTGATGAAACAATAGATATTTATGCTCCTCTGGCCACACTCTTTGGCCTGTTTAATTTAAAGCGGGAGATGTACAATCTTGCCCTGCGTTATAAATTTCCAAAACAGGGAGCAAAATTGAACAATTATATTCGACAATTGCAGAAATCCCCGATAGGGGAAGAGATTGTTGAAGAGGTAATGAAGGCAGTTGAAAAGGATGGCCTGGAGTGCAGGCTTACCGCTCGAACAAAAAAACTTTGGGCCTATTATGATGTGGCAAATGGCATTCTTGTCAAGCAAATAGATACCCCCGTAGAAATTCTTGCACTCGTTGAGGATACGCAGGCCTGTTACCGTGCTCTTGGAGTAATCAATCAGACTTTTCGCCCGATTCCAAGGACCATTCGTGATTTTATTGCCAACCCTAAGCCGACAGGCTATCAGGGATTGCATGCAAGGGCTATAATAAAGGGAAAAAAATATCTGTTCAAAATACGGACAGATGAAATGGCCCGTCGGGCTCAAAGGGGAATATTCAGGAACTGGAGCTCTCAGACAAAAAAACAAGGGAAATTCATCAAAGAAATTCAGGAGATGTTTGATGTCATTGGGTCAGAAGAGTCAGTTTCATACCGGGATGTTATCGCGGCAGGTGGCATAAAGGAAATTTATACCTATACCCCCCGGGGTGACCTTATTTGTCTGCCGGTCAATTCGACAGTGCTTGATTTTTCTTTTCGGGTTCACACGGAAATTGGACATACCTGCCTCGGTGCAATGATCAAAAATAAACGTGTACCCGCGGAGCATCAACTGAAGGATGGAGACATGGTAAGGATCATTCGTTCTGAGAACCATGTTCGGTTTGAACCACATGTTCTGGAATTATGTAAGACACCACGGTCGAGAGGTGAACTTGCAAAAGGATTCAGGGTAAGGCGGAGCAAGGTAACCCAGAAGGTCGGATATTCTATTTTAAGCCAGGAAATGCAACGGTACGGCATTCCGATCGAAGTGTTGGAGAGTGAGGATTTACCGGCTTTGCTTGAGCACTATTCAGTGCAGTCTCTGGATAAATTGTGCGGCAGCATCGGTGAAGGGCGACTGCGGCTTCGAGATGTGATTGAAAATATAAAAGAGATACTGTTTGGCGGTGTGTCTCTCCTGATTGCACCAACAGGGGAATATAATAAAATTGAGTTGATGACTCTTGATCCCGTGTCGGTGAAGCTCTCTTCATGTTGCAGGCCCAATCCCACCGCTAAGGATAACTGTGCACTCTTGACCGAAAAAGGGTTGTCCGTTCATCACAAGAAATGTAGTCGTTTCCTGGATCTTAATTTTCAGCGTGAGGATGCTGTAAATATTTTATGGAGGACAAGCGAAACTCATGTTCGGAAGACGCAGATCGTGCACATTTTGAAGGCAACAAGAAGAGAAATTATGGGTGTCATTGCTGGTGCACCTGAAGAGATGGAGATGCAGAATCTCGAGGTACTTTCCAGTTATTCACAGCTTCAGCCAGCCTGGGAACTCACCTTCAAAGTCTCAAATCTTCATATTCTTCAGAAGGTAATACGACATATAGAGAAGTCTGAAGTTGCTTTTGAGTTCTACCTGGATTGTTGATTTCTCAGAAATTTCTTATGGGTTGACAGTCTCTCCTTCACTTATCGGCTTTTCTTTTTTGCTATAATTGCTCAGTACTCTGGTCAGCATATCCGGCAGATCATTTTTTTGTCTTGAGCTCCGGTGCAATTGTGTCAGCGTCTTTTCAAGAGTGAGCCGTTCCCCCATGAAAACATGGCGTAAAATAAGTGAAATCAGTCTGGTAATGGTCGTAAGGTTGGAGATTCTCGATTGCAGGTGATGATCGTTATCAAATGCCGTAGAGGCAAAAATTTCCACGGGTGCGCCGTCAAGTTCGCTTACAGAGACATACCAGGTGTTTCTTTCCCGATCAGTTGTCCGATACCGGATTGCGTCGAGCTCTTCCGGCAGTTCTGGTTCAGGCTGGACAGGGCGTTGAAGAGGCAGCGGCGAGATCTGGGTGTCTGTAAGCTCAAATATTTGTGCTAAGTATTGAGGATCCCTTTTGATGTTGTCTACCAGGCTGTGGCATGTGGAGCAGAGATCAATTTCACTGCGTTTTGTGAGTTTTCTCTTTTTTCCACAGGCCGGGCAAGGCTCATTCTTAGTTTTTGCAGTCATTGTTCCAGTATCCGCTTGGGGTGATATTTTTAATAGAAGATTGTAAGTGTTCTTGAAACTCTACTCCAGTGATTTCTTTTGCACCAAAACTGAGTAAGAGGTCGGTGGTCATCTGACAATCAATGAGCTGAAATTGCATGTTTTTAAGGCAAGAGACAAGCTCTATCAGAGCGAATTTTGAGGCGTTGGGGATATGTGAGAACATAGATTCCCCAAAGAAAACCCTGTCAAGAGCAACCCCGTAGAGGCCGCCCACAAGATTGTCATCCAATCGGCACTCTACTGAGTGAGCATACCCCATCCGGTGCAGCTGTATATAGGCCTGCTGCATTTCTTCCCCTATCCAGGTTTCTTCTCCAGACTGGATTCGCGTTTCAGCACAGGCCTTAATAACCTGTACAAAATCTTTGTCTATGCTCATTTTGATGGTGGTTTTTTTCCAGTAACGGAGGAGCCGTTTAGGAATCCTGAACTCGCCTGGAAAAAGAACCAGTCGTGGTGAGGTGAACCACCATAAGAGTGGGTCTCCTCTGGAAAACCACGGAAAAATGCCCTGTCGGTATCCTGCGATAAGTCTTTCAGGCGTGAGATCGCCGCCGACGGCCAACAGCCCGTTCTTCTCTGCAAGGTCCGGAGATGGAAAGACGTTCTGGTTGTTGAGCAGGAAAACGGACATGCTTAATTAAATTGATGCTCTGTTGATTGCACGACTTTTACTTCGAAACAAGTGACACACTTTACCATCGATCGTAAGAGAAGAAAAGCGATAAGGATGAGAACAGAGCTGCCTTGTGGTATCACAGGACAATAATATTTTATTTATTTCAGGAGTGTAGTAGTATTGTGTGGTTATAGCATGATGAGCATGTATCAATATACAGTATTAATCTGTTTATCAGATATGAGACTGATATATTATTCTAACTTCACAAACTTCATACATATCGAAGGCAATGCATAAAGATTCTGAGAATAGCGGAAATTATCCTTTCCAGGAAAAAATTGATCTTGAGAACTTTTTTATGGATGGTGGTCGAGCCGAAGTGCTGGCTCGGCTGCAGGAGTCTATTGATGTAGGAGTTCCTTTGCTTGTCATGACGGGTGAAGAAGGAAGTGGCAAGACAATGCTCTGCAGGATGTTGGAGCAAAGGGTAACACAAGAGTGCGTGGTAGTTTATTTTAAGCACACGGTAGAATCGTTTGAAGATGTTGTTCGGGTCATTGCGAGTGAATTGGGCGTTGTCACTGCTGCGATAGTAGATGGTGAAGGGGTAAAGGATGCTATTGAACAAATCGTTGCATTTCTTCTTGAAAGTCGCCGTCATCTCTTAATAATTTTTGATGAGGCTGAAATTATTTATCTGGCAACGTTGGAGCGTATACGGAAAATGTTGGACCAGATGACAGAGGAGGGCGTTTATCTCCACATTCTTTTTTCAGGAAGACCCTCATTCCTCGAGAACTATGAACAATTGATTATTTGTGATTTTAGGGAGATAGAAGAAGTTCATTTGCGCCTTAAGCCTCTTTCCGAAGGGGAAACTGCGGATTATCTTGAAGGTTGTATAAATCGTTTGTCTGACAGTGTCGAACGAGATGTATTTACTCAAGAAGTTATTTTGACAATATGTGCAATTGCAAAAGGCAATTTCGGAAAGGTTAATTCATTGGCTGAAGAATCTATCTTAACCACAGGTGATAGCAGTTCTTTTATGGTGTTGCTGGATAGTGTGGCCGATGAGAGAGAAAAAAAAGACGAAGGTTTAGAGTGGCTGCAGGCTATGACATATATTAAACGATTCATCCCCCCGATCTCATGGGTGGGAGGGGCCGCCGCCGTTATTTTTGTGCTGTTACTCATTTTCTGGTCTGGAGATGAAGAGCAACGGCAAACGGTTGTGCCACCGAAGAAAGTGAATGAACAGGAACAAGAGATTGTTATCGGAAAAAAGGAAATTGCAAAACCTGAACCAGTGGTTGAAGAAAAAGTTCAGATAGTTGAAAAGGAAGTTAATGATGCAGTTGTGACCCCTGAGGTGGTCTTTGTCGAGGTGGGTGAGGGACCTGTCATAGCACCAGTATCGCAACCAGAGATCATACCAGTAGAGACTGCACGGCAAGAGCAGGAGACTGCCCAGCAAGAGACTGGACAGTTGGAAACCATAAAGGACGAAACAGAGCAGCAGGAGAATGTACAGCCAGAGATTGAACAACAGGCGGTTGAAACTCAAGGAGATACGGTAGCAGAAAGAGAGAAGGTTGGAGAAATACCTCTTCCAAAAGAAGATGTAATAGTTGAGCTGCGCCCTCCTCTGACATTGAAGAAAAAAGTTGGCGTGTTGATGCCATCCAAAAAGAGTAAACTCTTGGTAAAAACCAACTCGGAAGTGTCAAAAACAACTCCAGTTGAAGCCCATCTTACCGTAACTCAATTGTACGCCAGGAGAATAGCGGCCGGAAAAGAATGGGAGCGTGGTGCCAGGAATAGTATGTATACAATCCAGCTCATGGTTTTAACTTCAAAAAACGGTGAAGAAAATTTAAAAAAGATGCTGGCACAGGAAAACTACAGGCGGCAGGCGACAAATTTCTTTATCCTCAAGAAAAATGGTTCCCCTGCCATTCTCATGGTTTATTATGGGGAATATCCCACAATTGCAGAAGCCCGCAGGGTGAAACAATCTATGCCCTCCTTTCTGCAAATACATAGGCCGTACGCAATGTCTATTAAAGGTGCTGTTGACAAGGCCAGCAACTAACTCGTCAGAGTCAGGGAACGGGCCAACAGATTTTTCCGCAGCTTCTTCGTTGCCGAGGATTTGCGGTAGCTTACTACAGCTTCATGCCCGGCGCCTCGACCTGCGAAAAACTTTGTTGGTGAGAAATCCGGGCTAAGTTATGAGTTCAAAAGAATCAGCAAAAAGCAACAAGACCCAGCATATTGAAATATTAGCGAGGTGAAAGCTCAATCAGCAATTTTTCTTTTCTGCATGGTTTTCACTGCAGTTCTATCGATGGAAACAACAATCCCGTTAGCACTTCGGTAGGTGATTTTTTTTTCAGTTATTTTGGCATTATCTGTGTAAATCCAGCCACCAGAAAATAATTCTATTTCATATATAGAGTTTCCATCCTCTTCCTCTGAATCTGTCGCGCCGATTTCGAATTGTTGGCGTCTTTTTTTGTTCACTACGTCTTCCATGGCTTGCTTGATCTGAATATCTGTAAATTTGATATCCGTGCTTTCTGCTCGGTTGATCTGTTTTCTCATTTGGGCATCTTCTGTGATGTGATGCTCTTGATTGTTAGTATGGAGTCTTTTGATCTGGTCTGATAGAGTTGAATGGAAGGATGTGTTTATTTCTCCTAAGTGCAATGCAGAAAAGCATATCGCAAATATCAGAAGAAACCCCAGAGGCCACTTTGCCTTTCGTAGCCCCTTGCCTGTTTGCCGTTCGGATTGGGTTTCAACTTTTACGTCTATTTTGATCTTGGCGTGCAGTTCACGCCCCCCCAACAACAGTATATTATTGGCTTTTGCAGAGATAATTGCATCTTTCGTAAATTTGCCTGAAGTAACTACAATCCCTCCCGTTGCCTCATCCCCAGCCACGATCTCGGACAACTCTCTAACGATCTTCACCCCTATCTCACATATTTTCCACTGCTGACATTGAATGAGGTACTTTTCTCTATCCTTCCTGGCTATCAGATCAATATCAGTTTTCGTTTTTTCAACCCTGAATCCCCGGCGGCGAAAGTATTCTCCCACCAAAAACTCAAAGTCCCTCCAGGATAGATTGTTTAGAGACTCCTGGGTAACACTGCGGGATATTTTGTAATACAGGTTTCTTCTTTTAGAGTTTTTGGTAGCAGAGAGAAGAGCCGCGGTGAGAAATAGGCCCGGAAGAAGATATTGACCGAAGATCGTGAACCTATGGAAAGGCACCCCTGCGGCAATTATGTCAATATTATTTACCGCAGGAGTGGAAAGTATTTGCAGAGCTGCATACCAGCGAAGCACGAGAAAAGAAATAAGGGCACATGTTACCCCTGCCCACCATGGCAGAATTGATACCAGATAGCTTGCACCTTCAATGAGACCCTGCTCTTTGCGAGCCATTTTTATATCCTCTATCCTCATTCTAAGATGTGAGTTTTCCTCTTTCCCGTGTCATATCCTGTTACAGCGGCTAACGACCCAACGCACATCAGATTTGAGGTTTGGTTTATTCTTTTTTCAGCAGTTCTTCAGGCCACTTAGTCTTAACATCTCCTTCCCCGGTATAGTAAGGTACCTTTGAGCCTTCCTCAAAGATGTCTCTTGCAGGCAGAATGTTGATTTTTCCTGAATCAGGATATTCACATACATCAATATTGGCTTTAGTGCGCAGATCTATGTAGATTAATTGCTCATCACTATGATTGTAAAGCTGATGTGTGCCAGGAGGTCCTTCCTCAAAAAATAGAATGTCCCCCTTTTCTATCGTCTGATATCCTTCTGGAGAGCGTAAGGTAGCTTCCCCTTCCAAAATAATAAAGAGTTCTTCGGCGTTTCGATGAAAATGATAGGGATAAGAAAACTTACCTGGAAATAACGATTTTATATCAAAATGCAAATACTTAGATTTAGATATTTCCTCTAAGGGCAAGCTCGATTTCCAGGAAAAATGAGGAATTGGAGATGTATTTGCTTTTAGCTCTGTATCGGAAAGTCTGTGTATCAAAACCATTTTTCCCTCCAGTTGATTTGCCGTTCAGAGGCCGGCCTTCAGCGAACACCGCGGCCAGTGAGGGGCACATTAACAGTTGTTGTACTGCTGCCTGGCTGAATTCCACTCATCAATGAAATTCTCAGCATTTTAATTTGTTGGACACAAAAAGACAAAGTCAAATCAGAGAAATTGGGACGCTCAATCCCCAAGCATGTCTTTCTCGGCTCGTTTCTGACAATCTGGACAGAACGTATGAGATATGTCAGTTCCACTTTTGGAATATATATACTCTTCCATTTTCAGCCATTTGCCTTTCCCCGGTTCAATACCGGTATCATCCCTGATATTTTTACAGTACATGCAGACTGGTAGAATATTCTCGTATAATCTTACCTTCCGAAAAGCTTCCTGTTTTTCAAAACATCGTCTAATGCGAATGATGAATTCATCCGGATCGCAAGGCTTTAATAAATAGTCATCTGCACCCAGTCTCAACGAATCAATGGCTGAGGTCATATCACCGTAACCGGTAAGAATAATCACAGCAGTCAAAGAATTTATTTTCTTGGCCTCCTTCAGTACTTGAATACCATCTATTTCAGGCATTGAAAGGTCTGTAACCAGCAGGTCAAAATGACTGCTGTTTAACAAAGAAATTGCCTTTTCCCCGCTGTTGGCCAGAGTAACATCATAATTTTGCAGGCGAAGATTCTTGCCAATGGAGTTCAAAATGATCTCTTCATCATCAACCAGCAGAATTGATTTATTACGCATTCGTTTCCCCCTCAATGGGTAAGGTTATTGTGAACGTTGAACCTCTGCCGGGCTCGCTTTCCACATCAATTCTGCCGCCATGTTTCTTGACGATTCCGTCGCTGATTGATAATCCCAGGCCAGTTCCTTTTTCTTTTGACCTGGTTGTGAAGAATGGGTCGAAAATTTTGTCCATATGTTCAAGCTCGATACCTCTGCCATTGTCCTGAATTATGATGGCGATATTTTTTTTACCAATCGCTTCTGTCTTAATAGTGATTGTACCACCTCCCTCACAAGCATAACTGGCATTGTTGAGTAGATTAAGGATCACCTGTTTTACCTGATCGCCCACTCCCGTGATCATCGGCATGTCTTCCGAGTAATTTGTCGCAACCGTTATGCCTCGGGTCGTAAATTCCATTTTACTGAGTAATAGGAGGCTGTTGATGGTGGAATGAATGTTAAGGGGAGTAACACTACCGGAGGTTGGTCGGTTAAAGTCCTGTAAATTTCTGATAAGATCTTTCATGCGATGGCATTCAACAATTGCCATGTCGATAAGTTTCGCATCTTCATCATCGAGGGGTGCTGTACGTTTAACGCCTTCAATCACGGTCATGATACCATAGAGCGGATTGTTGAACTCATGGGCAATAGAGGCGGATAGATTGCCTATAGTGGATAGTTTTTCGGCATGGAGCAGTTGATGGAGTTGAGTCTGTAACTTGTCAATCACTCTATCAACTTGTCGCATCAAAGTGCCGAGCTGGTCTTCTGCACCATAATCTTTTACACGGACAGTCAGGTCATAATTTTCTACTTTTCTTAAAACATATGAAGTTCTTTGTATCCGTGGAACGATAATTCTGTAGACCCAATAAGCTTCAAAAAGAGTTGTGAAAAAAATGGTGAGAATTGCTCCAAACCAAAATAAACGGAGTACAGAATTCTTCTTGGAGACAATGCTGTCTGCATTAATTCGAATATATAAGGTTCCAAGAATAGCACCATTATTCATCAAAGGACTGAGAGTCGCTAGATAATGAGTGCCAGAAGAAGAGATGGGGCTGGAAATCTTGGCAGTAGGTTGAACTTTTCCTTGAAACGAGGGAACCTGCTGCGCAAACAGCGTACTGTTCATTTTGCCTTCCAAACGGGGATCATAGGTATAGTAAATTGTTCCATCTGCCTTTGAGATAAAACAGTCGACCACATCTTCCTGAACAAGCTCTGACATAACAGCAAGATCAGTTGCCGCTGAGTAATTCAATGCCCTTTCAGACATCAAAACAGCCGGAAGTAATAATTTGTCAGTGACCGCCTTATCAATTTCTTTGTTGAATCTGCTGGTATAGAAAACACCTATCACAGCCAGAAACAAGGTTTCAATAAGTAAGATTGACAAGCATATTTTCAGAGGAATACTCTGAAGAATTAACTTTAGCATTGTTTTGCCGCCACCCATTGCGTCAGGGAGTATTCAAGTTGCTATGATAATCTTCCATCAATGCTGTTATATCGGAATAAAATTTTTTAGCGGTGAGTTTTCCTTCTAAAATTCTGGTCAAATTTGTCCTGAACGCATTTGCTGACAGAGGAGAATCTTTGCCAAAAATAAGTGTTGGTTTCCTGAAGTTTCTTGTTGGCAAGTGTCCGTATTTTTCGCTCATATCGTGAATAAATGCACTGTAGGGATCTGAGCCAGCTTCAAACCCCGCGGCATCACTGAGATGCCCTTTGATGCCAGTTGGATTCCTTGTGTAATTTATCCATTTTTCACCTATTTTAGGCTCCGACCATAATTTAAGTAAGTTGATAGCATTTTCTTTATTTGGGGCATTCTTCATCACAGCGAAAACATTCATATAATCCCCAACCATGCCATTATTCTGTTTTACATGAGGAGGTTGAATAGGGATGACATTTAAGGCTTTTTCAGGATCCAAAGAGAATAAGCTGTTATACATATATGTACCAGTAATAATAAAAAGGCTTGAGCCATTCAGGAACCGTTTTTCCCAGTCACTCCAGGCAAGATCTTTCCAATCTGGATTAAAGATCGGCTGATATTTACTCAGTTGTTCAAAAATGAGTAAACTTTTCAGGAAAGCATCCTTCTTCCTGCTGCTGTATTCTTCAGCAATGGCTAATTGCGGATCATCAAATTGGCTGCGAAAAATGTACTCAAACAGGGATTCAATACGGTTAAATGAACACATGGAAAAAAAGGAAATAGATGTTCCATTTGAGCTATTGTATTCATGGAGTCTTTTGGCATAGGAAAGAAAAGTATCAATGTCCATATTTCTCTCCAGAATGGTAACACCGATTTTTTCAGCCACTTTGGTATTATACCAAGGGCAAGCGATGAAACCTTCAACGAAAGGGCCTACAAAAATCCCCCCGGTTTGTTTTTTATAGTGTGGTATCTTAAGGATAAATGGTTCTTGTGATTGCAGAAAACCATCTACTTCTGAAAAATCGACAAGATGCTTTTCC
>CAXMTO010000021.1:0-15081 GCA_964196355.1 uncultured Myxococcota bacterium | reverse complement strand
ACCTCTTTTTTCAGCTTCAGACCTGCCTGTAGGTCCAGACAAAGGGCTCCTGGTAAACGAATACCTGCAATGCCCCCAACACCCGGAAATATTCGGTGGAGGTGACTGCATTCACTATGCACCACAACCTCTGGAAAAGGTCGGAGTCTATGCAGTCCGTGAAAACCCGGTTCTGCTGCACAATGTTCTTGCAAGTCTGCAGGGCGGTAATCTTCGTAAATTTGATCCCGGCGGTCACTTTCTGGCAATTTTCAACCTCGGAGGCGATTACGGTGCTTTACAAAAAGGCCCATTTTACTGGAGTGGAAAAACATCTTTCATAGTTAAGGATTTCATCGACAAAAGGTTCATGAAACAATTCCAAAGCCTGGAAAGAGGAGAGACTGACTTAAATTAACCATTTTGCTTGGAATTCTTAATTTAATTAAATACAATACACCATGTATAAGATCCACGTCCGATTTATCGGTACAAAGCGTTGCAGATCACTTGACGTTAAAACTCAATGAGTTTCTCTCCTCATTGGAATGCTTTTGAAAATCCAGCTCAATCGGTTTAGTACCTTACTCCAGACCTTCTGTAAGAAAAAACAGGAAACCGAGAGGGACCCCTATGGCTCTTGATAAAACCGACATAAAAATATTAAATATTCTCCAGGAAAACGGCCGGGTAACGAATGCTAAACTAGCAGCAGAAATAGGCATTTCACCCCCGGCAATGCTGGAGAGAGTCAAGCGCCTTGAAGCCTCCGGTGTAATCAAGAAGTACCTTGCCATCCTTGATCGGGAGAAAACCGGCTTCGGGTTAATGGCTATCATTATTATTTCACTCAGTCTCCATCAGATATCCTCCCTTCAGCAGGTGAAAGAGCGATTGATCATGCTTGAAGAGGTCCTTGAATGTTACCAGTTGACAGGTGATGTTGATTTTATGCTGAAAGTGGCAGTCCGGGATATGCAGAGTTATACTGATTTTATTAATGACAAACTTTCAAGCATTCCCGGTATCCAAAATATCCGCACGTCATTTGTCCTGGATACTCTCAAAAGTACAACAAAGTTAAATCTCAAACCAGAATAGCTTCTAACAGTTGCGTCCGCACCTTGTTTTCCCTCCCTAAAACAACACAAAAAGTTCTCATCTCCGTCATTCCCGCGGAGGCGGGAGATAAGCACCGAATTAGATCCAGAACATGCTGAAATGACTAGATTCCCGCCTCCGCGGGAGTGACAAAAAACTGCTGAATCGGGGTTGTTACAGCACCATCATTATTTAAGGAGACACTATGAACTATCCGGTCTGGTATCTGCCGGAAACCGGTGGGGGACTTCTCATTGCCCTCATTGCGATTCTGCACGTGTTTGTTTCCCATTTTGCCGTGGGGGGCGGGCTTTATCTGATATATGCAGAGAAGAAGGCACTGCGTGAAAAAAGCCAGGCACTCCTTGATTTCACCAGGGATCATGCCCGTTTTTTCCTTCTGGTTACCATGGTTTTCGGCTCTATCACCGGGGTTGGAATCTGGTTTATCAAACCCTCAGAGACCAGACTGTATTTCGTTTCAAATCAAAAAGTTCACCCTTCGGGCCAACAGATTTTTCCGCAGCTGCTTCGTTGCCGAGCATTTGCAGTAGCTTACTACGGCTTCATGCCCGGCGCCTCGACCTGCGAAAAACTTTGTTGATGAGAAATCCGGGTTAGCACTTCACCCACTTGACAACATTCTAAAGCCCAGCTGATCTGGACCAGAGCTGTTTTGGCAATCTGCCAAAAGAAACTGAACACAAAAAAGTGTCGACTGAAGAGGTTTCTTTGCAGTAGGAAACCATCAAAGCAATTTAAATACCTGGAATACTTCCCTGATGCTTTTTAAAAACAATTCTGGTAGTGTAATCTGACATTTCGTCGAGTTTTCATTTGTTTTTCACTGGATCTTGCCGTTGAACGAACAACCCTAACCCAAAAAAGGAGAAAACATGAACCAAAAGAAAATCTTTTCAATCATTCTTGCCTCTCTGGTAACTCTGGCCATAACCAGCATGAGTTTTGCCGGAACACTGAGCGAAATTGTAAAGCGTGGAGAACTCCGTGTCGCAGTACAATCAGGTGCCGCTCCCTATGCTTTTTTTGACAAAAACGGTGTGCAGGCAGGCTCCATGATCGACTTTACCCAGGGCATGGCAGACAGCATGGGCGTTAAACTGAAGACCCTTGAATTTGACTGGGACGGTCTAATCCCGGCTCTCCTGTCAGGCAAAGCTGATATTCTGGCAGCCGATATGACTCCAACCCTGAAACGGGCATTAAAAATCACCTTCACTGACCCCTGGATTTATGTTCAGCCCTGTATTTTCACAACTACCGGAGCCAGCTATAAGACCCTTGAAGAGGTTAACAAACCAGATGTGACTGTAGGCGTTTTACTTGGGTCAACTGGTGAAACTATTGCGAAGAAATACCTGCCCAATGCTAAAATTAAATCCTATAAAGGCGGCGGTCGCATGATCGTTCAGGCCCTTATCGCGGGTCATGTAGACGCAGGGATTAATGACGACCTCGCAGTTCTCACCGTGCTTCCCGATTTTCCACCCAACTCAATCCGACTGCTTGACAAACGACTGGGCCAGGGACAAGACGCTCTCGCCTTCGCAGTTCGCCAGGAATCTGTCAACCTCTGGCAGTGGATCAACCTTTATTTCAAAACCATCCGTGCCAACGGCGAATATGATAAAAATATTGCCTATTGGATGGAAGGTACAGAATGGAAAAAAGATCATTAATGCATTGACTCCATCATGGTGTAGATACAATCAAATATATGGTGTACACCGGCAGGTGTACACCATAAAACCAAACGGATGAAACCATGCTGGTTGATTTTAATTTTAGAATCATCTTCGAGTATCTACCCCTGTTTTTGACCGGGTTGAGATCCACATTTTTGATTGCCGTCGTATCCATTGCACTTGCCATTGTGACCGGGATAGTCGCCTGCAGCTGCAGGATTTCAGGTATTAAAATTCTTAAATATCCTGCAATAGCCTATATTGAAATTATCCGCTCCACACCCCTTCTCGTCCAGATATATTTCCTCTATTTCGGACTTCCCACCCTGGGTTTGAAGGTCCCTGAAATCCAGACTGGAATTCTGGCATTGATGCTCAATTCCGGCGCTTATATTGCTGAAATAATCAGGGCGGGGATCAGTTCTGTGGATGAGGGACAGATTGAGGCCGGTATCTCCTCGGGATTAAACTATTTTCAGAGGATGCGGCTGATCATTCTTCCCCAGGCACTGGGGGTAACAATTCCCCCGCTGCTTGGACAGAATATCGTTCTGGTAAAGGACACGGCCCTGCTCTCCCTCATTTCCGTTATGGAATTGACCCGAGCCGGCCAGACCATGACATCCGAGCGTTTCATGCCCTCCGAAGCCTTTTTTACCGTGGCATTTTTTTACATGTGCATCTATTTCTGCCTTAAGGCTCTGGCAGACTGGTCCCAAAGAAAACTCATCTTCAGGGAGGCGTACTGATATGATGGGATTTTACTTCAGCCGACTCATCGAGATCTACCCCTTTTTCCTCAAAGGGTTATGGATGACCAGCAAAATAGCCTTTATCAGCCTTATCACCTGTACCTTGATCGGATTTCTCCTGGGTATTTTGAGATCCAGTAACAGTAAATTATTACAATGGCTGGTCGGGATTTATGTCGCCTTTGTAAGGGGCACCCCCTTTGTAGTACAAATTTTTATAATCTTTTTCATCCTGCCTGAATGGGGAATTCAACTGGACGCTTTTGCTGCTGCTCTTCTGGCCATGGCCATAATGGGATCTGCATTCATCTGCGAAATTGTTGCCGGCGGAATTAACTCCATCTCCAGGGGACAGTGGGAAGCAGCAACCTCATCCGGGCTTAACCTGATCCAGCAGCTGCGCCTGGTCATCATCCCCCAGGCTATGAAAGTAATTTTACCACCTCTTGTGGGCCAATACGTTCTTCTAATTAAAGATACGTCTGTTGTCTCGGTGATCGGCGTCATGGAGCTGACCCGGGTGGGATGGGTAACCGTGGTAAGAATTCCAGAAGGGCTTATGGTATTTTCGCTGGTAGGGATTCTCTATTTTTCAATTTCATATCCTCTCATCCTGCTCTCTAACTATCTCGAACGTAAAATGACAGTTTAGTTTAGTGCCTTACTCCTGAACTTCTGTAAGAAAAAACAAGAAACCGGGGAATGTCGTTTGAATTTAAGTGGTTACACATACCACCAAGGTGCTTATGCCTCCTTGTGGGGTGTTAGTGGTTTTGATATCAGATAGGAAAGACCAAGGAAAAACATGATCGAATTTAAAGATGTTAACAAGTGGTTTGGCAAGCTCCATGTGTTGAACAATATCAATCTGAAAATACCAAAAGGCGAGGTGCTGGTGATCTGCGGTCCCAGTGGTTCCGGTAAATCTACCCTGATAAGGTGCATCAACAGGCTTGAAAAGATCCAGGACGGCCAGATCATTGTCAACGACACCCCTGTGCATGATAAAGGGACCAACCTCACCAAACTGCGAGCTCAGATAGGATTTGTATTTCAACAGTTCCATCTGTATCCCCACATGACAGTATTGCAAAACGTCATGCTGGCGCCGGTGAATGTTAAAAAAATCTCCAAGACCGAGGCAGAACAAATTTCCCTGGAAAAACTTGATCAGGTTGGACTGACCGAAAAAGCCGGAGTTCACCCTGCTCAACTCTCAGGTGGCCAGCAGCAGCGTGTAGCCATTGCCAGAGGGCTCGTCATGTCACCCGAAATCATGCTCTTTGACGAACCCACCTCTGCCCTTGACCCGGAGATGATAGGAGAGGTCCTCGATGTCATGGTTAACCTTGTCTCCGAAGGAATGACCATGTGTGTGGTCACCCATGAGATGGGGTTTGCCAAAAAAGTGGCCGACCGGGTACTTTTCATGGATGAAGGGAAAATAGTTGAAACAGGTACGCCTGATGATTTTTTTGACAATCCTCAAACCGACCGGGCTGCCGAATTTATCAGTAAGATTCTGACCCATTAAATCACCAGCAGGGGATCCAAATGCAGCTTGAAAACCTTCCCAGATTTCGTCTGGCTGATTTTCCAACGCCAATCGAATATCTTGAGACCCTGACAAAAAAATATAATGGACCTGATATTTTTATAAAAAGAGATGATCTTACCTCCCTTGGTCTCGGAGGAAACAAGACACGAAAACTTGAATTTCTTGTAGGCGAGGCTCTAAAACAAAAAAAAGACGCCCTGGTTACTACTGGCGGACTACAGTCAAACCATTGCCGCCTCACTGCCGCTGCAGCCAGAAAAGCTGGTCTCGACTGTCACCTGGTGCTCAACGGCAATCAGCCTGAAATCGCAAACGGAAATCTTTTGCTGAACAGAATTTTCGGGGCAACAATTCATTATTGTGACAGAAAAGACAGAGATGACAGGCTGCTCCAGGTAGCAGACGAACTCGCGGCGGCAGGGAAGAAACCTTATGTCATTCCCCTGGGCGGATCAAATGATGTTGGGTCTGTGGGCTACGTTAATGCCATGCTGGAGCTGACCCGGCAGCTCGACAACATATCCGCCACCCCTGATGCCATTGTATTTGCAAGCAGTTCTGGAGGAACCCAGGCAGGATTGGCCCTGGGCGCAAAAATAACCGGGTTCAGCGGTGAGGTCCTGGGAATAAGTATTGATCAAACCAAAACCGGGCCTGACCCTTTCCCACCTCTCCTGACCCAGATTGCCAATAGTACGGCTGAACGGATCGAGTCTGACATCAGAATGACAGATTCAGATTTTTCTCTTAACTGTGACTATCTGGGAGCAGGATATGCGATGCCCGGCGAGCTCGAATTCAGTGCGATCCGGGACCTCTCACTGCTGGAAGGTATCCTTTTAGGCCCTGTATACACGGCCCGGGCCATGGGCGGTTTACTGGATATGATTCAAAAGCGTGATTTCACTAAAGAACAGACAGTTTTGTTCTGGCACACCGGCGGCACACCAGAACTCTTTGCATGGGCAGAGCAGTGCCAGAATCTATCTGAAGAATAACAGCTTACAGAGCTTTCGCACTTGAATATCGGCGTGGTATGTCAATCAGTGCAATCCGTAAGCTGGACAACTGGAACCATTTCTTTCAAAGAGAGAAACTCATTCTTGTAGGACCGCCAATTATTCCTTAAGCCATTCTGCGTATTCTTCAACACCCTTAGCGATATCAAATTCTGGTGAAAAACCAAGCTCATTACTCAAACGCGAGCTGTCTATACTTGGCCCACGCGGCATGATACGACCTGGACCTATTGTCAGGTCCACATTACGCCCCGCATAATCAGCTACTTTTTGGATGAGTTCCGGGATTTCATAGCAGACACCACTGGAGACGTTGTACTCACGATGTCGCAATTCAGGCTTTTCATAAACAAGGCAAATTGCCCGTGCTATGTCCTGAATATAGGTAAAATCAATTGATTGATCAGCACCGGCTGGTAATGAAATCTTTGTATCACCAACAAGACAGCCAAAGACGGCGTTATGCAGTGGAGTAACTTCGGACGGCAGCTTTCCAGGACCATAGGCAAAATAGACACGAACAGACCTGAAATCGAGGCCAAATTCATGTGCATACTGTATCCCAAGAAATTCAGCGCTGGCTTTCGCCGCCCCATAAATATCGCCTGGAGTCAATGCCTCATCCTCAAGCGGGGTATTATCACGAACGCCATACACGGCCCCCGAACTGATATAAACAAAGCGTCTCACTTCAAAGAGACGTGAAACCTCAAGCATATTAACTGTTCCCATGACGTTGAGATTAATATTGTCACGGGGGCTCCTGGTAAAGACCGGTCCTCCAATCAAACCGGCGATGTGAATGACACCGTCGAGCGAGTCCTTATGCTCCGTAAACACATTGTTCAAAGCGGCCTGATCGAGAACATCAACTGCGACATGAGTAATTTTGTTCTCTATTCCCTGCAGATAGCTGAGATTTCTATATGAGAGATCAACTGCGATTACATCGTGTCCCTTTTTCACTAACTCTCGACACACCCAGGACCCTATGTGACCGAAGCCACCGGTTACAATTATGGACATAATTTATCTCCCCTTTAAAGGCTGTTAAAGCTTTACAGATAGGTATTTTCTCTTTTTCGTTACAATAATCTTTGAAAAGCACCCTGCTTCACCAGCAGACACTGAACCAGGTCCCGACCAATCGAAGAGACAGTGCCACTCAGGTTGTCAAGAGCCCGGGCGTATGCTCCTTCGCCGTCAGTAACTTTTATAGGTAACACATACATCTCTTTTTTCAATAGTTACAAAAAAAGCTGGGAGATTTATATGCAGCGGTGAGAATCGATGCTCCGCCGCTTCTGGAAAAGGCGAAGTGGCTGCACGACAATTACCAAACCCGCAAGGAGCCTCAACTCTTTTTGTAAACCACAGGGTCTTTCAAGGTAGCCTTTCAATCTGAACGCAGGGGGTAGACAGCTTCGAGGGTATGCACAGCACCTTTTGGCAATAACCTGCTTGAGAAAAGGTGGAAGCGGTCCACATCAAATTCATGGAAATGGAGAAAACTGTTACCCGCCAGAAATTCGGTGACTCTTTTCAGTGGTGTGTTGTTGAGCCTGGCAAACGTAATATGCGGGGAAAATTTTCTTTTATCGGGTGCAATTCCACACGTCGCAAGGCAAACATCTATTTTTCTCTTGAGCTGTGCAACCTGCTCAACCTGCTGCACCCCTGCCCAGAGTACACGTGGTTTTCCTCGTGGAGGGAAATGGCCGACACCTTGTATACCAAGGGAAAATGCGGAACCGCTCACAGCAGATAAATTATCTTTAATATCCAGGAAACTATTGCTTTCCACCACGCCTATGAAGCGCAGGGTCAGGTGAATCTGCTCTTCTGGTACCGCTTTAGCTTTTGGCAGGCAACAACCAATTCTGTGAAGCATGGGCCTGATATCCTGTGGGATGGGTATGGCTGTAAATAGACGTATCATGATTTTTTTCATTGCAACCAACTGACAGGAAAAGAACTCTTCTCTTCATTGGTCTATTCTGCAGGGCGATTTTGAATCCGACGGAGTATCATTACTGAACATTGAAGCAAAAACACTCTTCGGAAAATTTATCGACAAGATATTGTTATTGTGAGATAGTGTCAATAATATTGAGCTGTCACTGCTGCCAATTCCATTCAGAGAAGACGGCCGGGCGGATCTTCAGTCTTAATCTACTATGGGGAGAGGTGATGTTTACCTATCAGGCGACTGTCACGCGGACAAACAACAATACGGAAATTGTGGAGTTGCACATGGACAGCTGTGTGGCCGCCGGCTATACCGGGCGAAACCAGGCCTCGGTACTGGAACATATAAACGAGCTGAAAAAACTTGGTGTTGCCACCCCCTATGCGATACCGGCAATGTACTGGATCAGCCCTGCCAGACTAACCAACTATGAGCAACTGGTTGTAGTTGGCGGGCAGACAAGCCCTGAGGTTGAATTTCTAATCGCCGGAGACGGTCACGGTTCCATGTATGTAACGGTTGCCAGCGATCACACGGACCGCAGCCTTGAAGCTGTATCTGTTGGCAAATCGAAACAGATTTGTGACAAAATCCTTGGCGATACCTTCTGGCCGGTAGAAGAAATCGATGCCCACTGGGATGATATCCAGATCAGCTCCCATGTTTTGCAAGATAATGAGTGGATAACATACCAAGACGGTAGCCTGAAAGATATGCTGCACTATAACGACCTGTTTGGGTTGATTAAGGCGGACGAACCGGCAGGAAAAGCTCCCTGTCTTCTCAGCGGTACGATTCCGATCATTGGGGGTGAAATGATCTATACCTCCGCATGCCGGATAACTCTTTCAGACCCTCGTTTGAAGAGAGAAATTACCAAACAGTATAAAATTGTTGTACTGCCGGACAGGAGTTGATCATATGAATATTGCACTGATTCAGATGACCGTTTCTGTAGGGAACAAGCAGGCCAATTATGATAAAGTCTCCCAGTGGGTTGAGCAGGCTGTAAACTGTGAACAATGTCCAGATGTTATTGTGCTGCCGGAGCTCTGGACGACTGGTTATGCTCTGCCACAACTCAATAGCCTGGCAAGTGATGAAGGCTTGGAAGAAGCCGAATTTCTTGGGAAGCTGGCGAAAAAACACGGGGTTTGGTTTGCAGGAGGCTCTGTTGCTGCCCGAACAAAGGCAGGAATCTTCAACCGCGCCCAGATTATAAATCGCCAGGGTGAACTGAAAGCTACCTATGATAAGGTCCACCTTGTTCCGATGCTGGATGAACACAAATATCTGATTGCCGGCAACAATCATTGCGTCTATGAAATCGAAGGAGTGAGGGTCGGCTTTGCTATCTGTTATGACATTCGATTCTGTGAATTTTTGCGAAAGCTTGCATTAAGCGGAGCACAGGCCCTCGTAATCTCTGCCGAGTGGCCCATGGTCCGCCTTAGCCACTGGCAGGCATTGCTTAAGGCCCGGGCCATTGAAAATCAGTGCTTCGTCCTGGCAGCAAACACTGTTAGCATGGGAGGTGCGCCATTTGCAGGGCATTCCGTTGCCCATGGCCCCGATGGCAGTACGCTGTGCCAATTTGAATTTCAAGAAGGTGCAAAAGTCGTTCATCTTGATGTTGAAGCAGTGGATAAAATTCGCTCCGCCGTACCTGTTTTCAAGGATAGACGACCGGAATTGTATTAACTTGCATGCGTTGCTGTGAGAAGGATATTACATCAAATCAGAAACAGAAGACCAGGGAGAATTTATCATGACTCCG
This sequence comes from uncultured Myxococcota bacterium, assembly GCA_964196355.1. Classification (GTDB taxonomy): domain Bacteria; phylum Desulfobacterota; class Desulfobulbia; order Desulfobulbales; family Desulfocapsaceae; genus Desulfomarina. Next base: position 5,220 of record CAXMTO010000021.1, on the reverse strand, counting down.
GCAGAACTCAGGGCACTATCTGCGGCCGGTAAATTTGATGAACCAACCGCAGGGTTCTGCTCCGGATTCGTCCAGGCGAATCTGGCGGCGTTTCCCCAAGAATACGCAGCCGATTTTGAGGCGTTTTGCCGGGCAAACCCCCAACCATGCCCCCTGCTGGAAATAATCGGTCCCGGAAATAGTGTCTCAAACAAGTTGGCACCGGGAGCGGATATTCTTGACACCATACCTCGCTACCTTATCTGGCATAAAGGGATATGCGGGGAGGAGGTGCAATCCATTCGTTCACTCTCAACAGAGGATATGGTGTTTTTTCTTCTGGGCTGCAGTTTTTCTTTTGAGGAAGCCTTGCAGGAGGAAGGGATAGCTTTAAGGCATCTTGAAGAGAAGAAAAATGTTGCCATGTATAAGACAAATATACCTCTTGCGTCGGCAGGCGTATTTGAAGGGGAAATGGTGGTATCCATGCGGCCCATTCCAGATGATCAGGTTGAGTTGGCAACCAAAACCACCGCTCTGTATCCCGAGGTGCACGGGTCGCCGGTCCATAGTGGAAACCCGGCCAAAATCGGAATTGAAAACATAGGACAACCTGATTATGGTGAATTCGTTGAAATAAAAGAAAACGAAATTCCAGTTTTCTGGGCCTGTGGGGTAACTCCGCAAAATGTTTTACGTAAGGCAAAACTGCCTTTTGCAATCACCCATGCTCCCGGGTTCATGTTTGTCAGTGATCTGAAAAATAAAGATTACGCAACAGGCTGACTCTGATTAACGTGACTTGTAGTCCCCCCTTGAGATGTATAAGTGCCTTTCTCGGATTGTTTTCATGCAAAAAGGCAGGAAAATAACTGTAAGGTGCTCGTTTGCATAGCTGTAAAGACAAGTAGTTTTTCGTATACGTACAACACTTACTCTAACTTATGGAGGTTATCATGCGTCTTAGAACAAAATTGGCAGCACTGGTATGTATGGGTTTTCTTTTCTGCTACTCCTCGGCCTTTGCCGGCCCGGATCAGCTCCGGGTTGTCGGAAGCTGGTCCAGTTTAACTCTGTTTAAGAATTTTGAAAAACCATTCTGGACAGAGGTTGTCCCTCAGGAACTGGGGATACAGACAAGTATGACATCACTTAGCCAGGTCAAACTGAAAGGTCCTGCGGTAGTTCGTCAGATGAGCATGGGCGTCTTTGATGTTGTTCATACTGTTGCAGACTATATTGTCTCCGATTCACCGAATCTTGCGGGGCTTGATCTGCCTGGCGTGACAACTGACATTGAGACAGCTAAAAAGACAGTCGTCGCCTATCGGCCAGCTCTTGAAAAATATCTCGCAGCCGATTTTGATGTCAAATTGTTGAGCGTTGTTCCATATCCGGCCCAGGTTCTGTTCAGCCGTGTACCAATCAAAGGGCTGGACGACCTGAAAGGAAAAAAAATCAGAGCCTCCGGTTGGACCACCTCAGAGTTTGTTACTGCCCTTGGTGCGACCGGGGTGACTATGTCCTTTAGTGAAGTCCCGCAATCTCTGCAGCGTGGGGTGGTCGACTGCGCTATTACCGGATCATTGTCCGGCTACTCTGCCGGTTGGGGGGAAGTTTCAAAATATATCTATCCCCTGCCTGTAGGTGGATGGGATTATGTGATTGGTGTCATGTCCATGAATACCTGGAACAAACTCTCCAAAGAACAGCAGGATAAACTGCAAACATTGATAACTGAAAAGCTCGAGAATCCAGGTTGGGAGGTAACGGCAAAAGAGACACAGGAAGGAGTCGATTGCCTGACTGGTAAAGCCTGCCCACATGGCGAACCCCAGAACCTGACTGAAGTTCCGGTAACTGACGAGGCGAGAGCGCAGGTGAAGGAAGTTTTAATCAATAGCGTCCTGCCGGCTCTTGCAAAGAAGGTGAAACCGGAAACCATTACTACCTGGAATGAGACAATAGGTAAAGTGGTCGGTATTCAGGCAAAATAAGAAATAACACCATCTATTCTTAAGGGGAGCGACTGCTTCAGCAGCTGCCGCAGAACCGCTCCCCACTTTAAAAGTCCAGAGGACTTTTAGGCAGTTTCAGTAGAGGTAGTTTTAACTAGTGTCTGTCCATATAAAAAACCTGGAAATCAAGGAAAGAGCGTGAACGAACTTATAAAAAAGACAGAAATGATCTCCCAGGTCGCAGTCTGGTTTTCCGGCGCACTTCTTTTCCTGGCCGCAATCATGATTGCGGTGGAGGTGGTTTTAAGAAAAGCCTTCGCCATATCGATTGGCGGAGCCGACGAACTCTCCAGTTACGCCCTGGCCATAAGCTGCACCTGGGGTTTCAGCTTTGCCCTGTTTCGTAAATCCCACATCCGTATTGATGTCCTTTATACCCATTTACCCAGGGGAGGACGTTTTGCTCTGGACATTGTTGCTCATCTCCTGCTAGGCATCTATATTCTTGTTCTTTCCTACTTTGCTTTTTTTGTTGTGAAGACATCCGTTGTAAAATTGTCCACCGCAAACACTCCGCTTGCTACCCCACTGTGGATTCCTCAAAGCTTGTGGTTCACAGGTATACTGTGGTTTGGTCTGACAATCTTCCTGATTCTTGCCGGCACCATATTCAATCTGTTGAAAAAAGATGGGGATGCTGCAGCAAAATTGTCAGGGATTTCCTCCCTTGAAGAGGAGATTCAGGAGACGGCAGAACTAGCTGAAAATCCTGAGAGTTTCACCCATCCCAGGGAGGCGGACTGATGATTATCACAGTTACTCTCGCAATTCTGCTTGCTCTGCTGGTAATGAGTGTTCCCGTTGCAGCGGCACTGATTGTCCTTGGACTCTCCATCGGCGAGCTGTTCTCCGATTATCCTCTGTACAGGGCCATGGGAGAGATCTCATGGTCATCGAGCACTGACTTCCTGCTCCTTTCCATTCCTCTTTTCGTTATGCTGGGCGAGATTCTCCTAAGAGCAGGAATTGCGGCCAAAACATATAACGCTTTAGACAGATGGCTATCCTGGCTGCCCGGGGGACTTTTGCAGGCAAATATCGGGACCTCGGCGCTCTTTGCAGCGACTTCAGGATCATCTGTGGCCACCGCAGCAACCATCACAACAGTGGCATTGCCTCAGGGCAGAAAATACAACTATTCTGAGAAGCTTTTCACCGGTTCCATTGCTGCAGGCGGAACTTTGGGCATTCTTATTCCTCCTTCAATTAATCTGATTGTCTACGGCTTTTTAACGAATACCTCCATTCCACGTCTTTTCCTGGCCGGAATCGTTCCCGGCATCCTGCTGGCTCTTCTTTTTATGCTCTGTCTGGCCATAGCTTGTATCATCAATCCCAGCCTGAGCGGCGGCAAACGTGAAGTTACCTGGCCAGAGCGTTTTGAGAGTCTCAAGGACCTGATCCCGGTCCTCATCATCTTTGTCGTAGTTATCGGCTCGATTTATGCCGGACTGGCTACACCCACCGAGTCGGCGGCTCTAGGTGTGTTAGCATCACTCCTCCTCGCTTTTCATTATAAGGCAGTCAGCATATCGTTTTTCAAGCAGGTCTTTGAGGGTACGATGCGAACCAGTTCGATGATTATGCTGATACTTATCTCAGCGAATTTTCTGAATTTTATCCTTGATTCAATTGGTCTTGCCGAAACACTCTATAATTTTGTAAATAACCTTGGTGCTTCCCCGCTGTACACCTTACTGGTGGTGATCTGCCTGTATGTTGTACTCGGCTTTTTCGTCGAGACCCTCTCTTTAATGGTGATTACTGTTCCCATTGTAGCGCCCATTCTGGTTAATCTGGGCTATGATCCGATCTGGTTTGGAATCCTGCTCATTTTACTCATCGAAATGGCTCTGATTACGCCGCCGGTGGGTTTAAATCTCTATGTAGTACAGGGAGTCAGGCGAACAGGATCTATTGTTGACGTAATGATAGGTGCGGTTCCGTTTGTATTTATGATTGCCATAATGATTGTGTTGCTGATCATCTTTCCGGAAATCGCTCTCTACTGCACCCAGTTTGTCAATTGACTTGGCCCGCATACAACCAAAGGTAAGGCCGAATGCGGATGTCCCGTCATCAACTGATTAATCAAGACCGTCAACTTTAATGATGACCAGAGTAATATCATCTTCCGATCTTTGCCCCAAAGTGAAGAGGTTCAGTTCATCATAAACTGCACTTAGAATAGTGCTCGCAGACTCGTGACAGTATTTGCGCATAACGCTGCGTAAACGCTCTTTGCCATACATCTCTCCCTGGCGGTTAAACGCTTCCCAGATGCCGTCAGTACCGATGGCAAGGATCTGCCCGTTGGCTAGACCGTCTTTGTGGTTTTCCGCGTAGTTGACTTCGTTTGTCACGCCAAGGGCAATACCGCTACCGACCAGTTCATCGAATTCATCTTTATCTGGATCGTACAAAATGGCTGGGTCATGTCCGGCCCGAACCCAGGATACGCATTTTTTTCTTGGATCGATGGAGAGAAAAAAAAGAGTCATAAACTTCCCCGTTTGGAGTACATCCAGGGCAAGGTGACTATTCATAGCGGATATTATTTCCGATAAAGTTCCGGGCTGGGAAGCTCGCATCCGTAAAAATGCCCTGGCTGTGGTCATGAGCAGCGCAGAATCAACACCGTGACCGGAGATGTCTCCAACGACTACATTCAGCGGCCCCCTGGTCGACTCACGCTGCCAGAGAAAATCGTAATAATCACCACCTATCTCATCACATGAAACATTCCGTCCGGCAATATCAAGCCCCTTAATCTGCGGTTTTTCATGGGGGTGCATGCTCTTCTGGACTTCACCGGCCAGCATCAAAGCCTTCTTATGCTCTGTTATATCGGTAACAAACGCCATATTACCTATAACTGTTCCCTCGTCATCCCTGAGGGTATTGCCATGGACGAGAATCGGCACTTCTCGACCGTCCTTCCTGACAACGGCTCCCTCATATTCACGAGTTTCGTTGGACAGCAGCTGGTCTTCATTTAAGAGCATATGTTCTCGTTGTTCGTCAGTAACAAACTCGAAAGGGGTCCTGCCTTTCAGCTCCTCCGGGGTATATCCGAGCATTTTGCAATAGGCGCTATTAACATCGAGGATCCTCAGATCTCTATCCAGCAGGATAAATCCTTCGCCTGTCGTTTCAACTATGCGTCGATATTTCTCTTCACTCTTACGGAGTGCATCTTCAGCCTGTTTCCGCTCAGTAATAT
>CAXMTO010000020.1:0-3558 GCA_964196355.1 uncultured Myxococcota bacterium | reverse complement strand
GGCGTGGGACGGAAAACCACAATCATCACCGGCCCGAGTCACATTGCCGAAAATAAAAGGCATGAAAAACATTGAAGGGATGGTTCTGGTCGGTTTTAAGAAGAAAACTTTTCTTCTTCTGGTTTCCGACGATGGAACTCGCAAAAAGAAAAAAGGTGCTCACTATTATTTCCTGGATACCTCTTCATTGGCATATTGATTAAGAGCAGAAGAAACTGAACTTATGCTTTAAGACGTTTCAGAGCAGCGACAGATTGTATATTAAAAATATCAACTGATGTGGATTTGCACACCAAAGTGAAATTATATTGTTATCTTAATGAGATGGAGATAGATTTTAAGGTACAAAGTACAAATATGTTGCGCGACTGAGCGATAGTTAAAGAGCGTTCGGTTGTAAAGCTCGTTTCCAGAAAATATTTAAGAAGGTTTAACGTTATGGCAGTATATGAGAAACGCACATACTCTGTTAAGGTCGGCCAGATGCCCGAAATGATCCGCCTATATACAAACGAAGGATGGCCGGCCCTCGATTCTGGAGGATTCAGCAATAACCTGATCGGTTATTTTACCAGTGATACCGGACAACTGCATCAGTTGATCCACTTATGGCGCTTTGATAATGACAGTGATCGTCGAGATTTTTGGAAACGCTTGTTTGCGGACGAGGAATTTATGGCGTTTGCAGTAAAAATACGGCCTCTAATAGACACACAGGATGTTCAGCTTTTGCTTTCTGCACCGTGGGGACCGAGGCCTTAGCCAGAATTTCTCAGAAATTTTTTGATTTGAACCTCAATATCAAGAACTGATTGGACGTTGACTAAACCCTCAGATATCAGATTGTAATATGTTTCAAATCAAAAAATTCACCCTTCGGGCCAACAGATTTTTCCGCAGCTGCTTCGTTGCCTAGCATTTGCAGTAGCTCACTACAGCTACATGCTCGGCGCCTCGACCTGCGAAAAACTTTGTTGGTGAGAAATCCGGGTTAGAATATTATATTTGAATTACTTTATCCCTCGTTACATAAGAATGGCCCTCGCACATTACCTTACCTTGATTCTGGTGCTTCTGTTCCCTCTTTCTGCATCGGCTATGGACAAAGTACGACTGCAGCTTAAATGGCAGCCGCAATTTCAGTTTGCCGGTTATTACGCAGCCGAGGCACAGGGCTATTATGAAGAAGCCGGGCTTGAGGTGGAGATCATTGCCAATCAGCCGGGAGTAGACCCCGTGCAGCAGGTTTTGCAGGGTAAGGCGGAATTTGGAGTGGGCACCACCGATCTGTTATTACTGAGAGAGCGTGGTGAGCCGGTAGTGGTCCTCTCAGTGATCTTCCAGCACTCCTCCCTGGCTATAGTGACACTCAAGCGTGACGGCCTGCAAAGTATTCATGATTTATCAGGTTCCAGCATCATGATCGAACCCGGTTCATCAGAACTCTACGCGTACCTGCACAAGGAGGGGATATCCGCGAATGAGTTCACCCTGCTTCCTCACAGTTATCATGTGAAAGATCTCCTCACTGGAGACGTGGATGCAATGTCAACCTACGTCACGGATGAGCCATTTGAACTGATCACAGCAGGGCAGGAATACCTGCTCTATTCCCCCCGTTCAACAGGTATCGATTTTTACGGTGACAACCTCTTTACCACCGAAAGTCAAATCCGCCAAAAACCGGAAAGAGTCAAGGCCTTCCGGGAAGCAAGCTTAAAGGGTTGGGAATACGCCATGAAGCATACGGAGGAACTGGTCCAACTCATTTATTCCAAATACAGCAAACGACACAGCCTTGAGCACCTGCGCTTCGAAGCACACCAGATGGCACCACTGCTGCAGACGCATCTGGTCAAAATCGGACATATGCATCCGGGCCGCTGGCAGCACATCGCTGAAACCTACGCCGAGTTGGGAATGATGGACGCAGGCTTTGATTTCGACGGGTTCCTCTATGAGCCTGATTCACCAGCACATAATCTGAGATGGCTATTTGTCCTGGTGGGCGTGACAACATTGATGCTCATATTCCTCTCAACAATATCCATTTACATCTATCGAATTAATACACGACTTCGCCACGATGCCGCCGAACGAAAACAAGCCGGGCAACAGATACAGGAACTGGTTCGTCAACTTGAAATTGAGAAAGACTACGCCGAAAAAACTGCGATGACTGACAGCCTGACCGAGTTACCAAATCGCAGATGTTTTGACGAGACCCTCCTGTCAGAATTTTACAGATCCAAGCGCTCAGGGGCGCCCTTGTCGCTCATCATGATAGACGTAGATCACTTTAAAAAGTTTAATGACAGTTTTGGTCATTTGGCAGGTGATGAGTGTTTGAGAAACGTGGCGACAACAATAAAGAACATTGTCATGCGTACCCCTGACATTGCGGCTCGGTTTGGCGGAGAAGAGTTTGTCGTTCTGCTGCCCGAGACGGATCGCCCCGGAAGTGCAATTGTAGCTGAACAGATCAGAAAGGGTGTGGAAGAGCTCGCTCTTTCAGCCCCGGCAACCAACACAGTAAAACGTGTTACGGTCAGCCTTGGGGTTGTAACTGTCTTCACTGCAGGGGTGTCTTCTCCTGAAGAGATAGTGTCTCTGGCCGATGAAGCTCTTTATTTTGCCAAAGAGGGAGGACGTAACCGGGTTGAGGTTCGAATATATGATTCCGAACCCGACAACAACCTTCTTGCGGGCCGGTCACGCTTTGTGCAGCTGGTATGGCAGGTTAGTTATGAGTGCGGTAATGCTACTATTGATAAACAGCACAAAGACCTTTTTGGGACCGCAAATAAGCTGCTATCAGCAGTTATCAGCCGCCAGCCTAAGTATCAGTGTATTTCACTGATAGACGACTTGTTGGCCGATATCGTCAATCATTTTAATGCAGAAGAAGCAATCTTCAAGGCCGCTGACTATCCTTTTTCTGAAGATCACTATCGCTGCCACAGCGATTTAGTTGTAAGGGCAACTGCGCTGGCAGACAAATACGGGTCTAATGAGCTATCGCTTGGTGAACTTTTCAGTTTCATCGCTTATGATGTTGTCGCCCAGCATATTTTTACTGAAGACAGAAAGTATATCCCTTATATCGTGAAAAGGAAAGACTGATGGATTTGCACTGCTGTGCAACGAACCTACCCCCTATCCTACCGTATTGATTTGATTTCTTTCATTATTTAAAGAAAATATTCTCAGGTCGTATGAAAATGAGGCGTGGAGCTGGGAGGGGCTGGCATAGGTTCGATCCTTTCTCGCGCAACAAGAATGCCTGCGATAACAATAATACATGTTCCCACCCCCATCCAATAATCAGGCGTTTCCTGCCACAGAAAAAAACCTATTAAACCGGCAAATAACAGCCCGCTGTAACCCAGTGGTGACACCTGAGAAGCAGGTGCCAGTTTATATGCATAAGCCAGGCTCAGCTGGCCAAGATTGCCAAATCCGCCAATTGCTATCAGCCATATCCAAATTGTCCCGGATGGCAGCGTAAACTCCCATGACATTGGAATGGCGGTATATATGCTGGCAAGTAATGCAAAC
>CAXMTO010000019.1:0-5336 GCA_964196355.1 uncultured Myxococcota bacterium | reverse complement strand
GGGCTTTTCGTTTAAGAGATGGACAAAGAAGCAGTTAATAGAAACATTCAACTGTAGTTCAAATGCTCAAAACTCATTGCAAGAATATTCAACAAAGTCTTTGTCAGCAAAACGGTTAGAAAAAATTGTCCGTGATATTTGTGAATTAATAAGGTCATAACCATCGCATTCACCAGACGGCAAGTGGCTCTGTTGGCGCTAATCGCGGCAAGTCCGGTGGGCCGCTGGTGATGCAAAACGTTAAAACATCCTGCAACTTGTTTTCATTTTCCCGCCTGCCCCAAAATTGAAACATTCATACCATATTGTTTAATAGTCGACTTTCAATGTTTGCTATCAATCAACGGTTGTAAATTATTCCTGAAAGTACAAGGTGTAAAGTGGACACCTTGAATCAGATTTTGTATGACAAAACCATAGATGTTGGCAAGAAATGTTGACTAAAAGCTGTGCATCATTCTGATAGGCTTGGTTTTTCGTTGACAGCCCTTCAAGTAATTCATTAAAAGTTACCTGTGAGTCAGGATTCGGGGTGATTTGAGATGGTTGCCCCGATTTTCAGTGCCGTCTGAAAAAGCGATTACATATCACCATCACCTTTTTCGCGTTATTTTAGACTTTAAAAGTAGAGTGGTTTCGAACAAACGATGAGGAGGATATACATTGACAAGGGTATCACTGGACTGGAAAAGAGTTTGCTGGTTTGTTGCCATAGTTCTTGTTGCCACCGGCTGCACACCGACGAAGACGAATGTCTCGACCATTGACGCAATATCCTTCAGCGTTGAAGATCAAAAAAAGATAAAGGTTGCGGTTTTTTCATATTTTGGCAGGCAAAAAGCTGACCTAATGGGCCGGGGGCGTACCGATGGTTTTGAAAGTATTGTCATGGATCCTATATCCGGCAGTCAGTTCAAGGTGGTATATAACCATAGTAAGATTTCCGCCGGTAGTATGACAAAAAACTTCGCTCTTGCCGTCGGCAAAAAGATGAATGTTGATCTAGTTCTGTTTGTAAAAATATACGGCCCCGGCTCCAGCCCTGGCTGGTATATCCAGTCAGTTTATTATACCCTGGTCGAGGTGAAAAGCGGCCAATATATTAAAGATAGTGTTACTACGTCGCAAAGGCTTACTCGAGATACCGTTACCGCTGTTCTTAAAGAAAAATACTTTGATTTCATGTCACAATTCTGGAAGGTGGGGGATTTATTCGATGCCATTGCCAAAGGGAATCTGACCAGAATAAATGAGTTGATTGATGATAAGGAATCTCTCTATCTGGAAAACGACAGGGGGCAAACGCCCCTTTTTACTGCCGTTGAAATGAATAACCTGGAAATCACCAAACTTCTTATTCAAAGCGGAGCTGATGTGAACCATCAGGACGAGCAGGGGAGCACTCCCCTTCTTGTAGCAGTCAACAACAAAAGTCTTCCCATTGCCCAGTATCTCATCGAAAACGGCGCCGACCTCAATCACATGAATAACCAGGGCGACTTACCCCTGGCTGAAGCAGCAAACAGCGGCCACTTGCCAGCTGTCGTTTATCTCGTCAAAAAGGGAGCAGACATAAATATAAAGAATAAGTTGGGGCTAACCCCGCTTAACTATGCAGCGTTAAATGGGCATTCCCAAATTGTCAAATTTCTGGTTGCCCAGGGGGCTGATAAAACAATTGCCGACCGTGATGGAAGCACGCCCTATCAGTATGCCAAAGACAGAGGGTATAGTGCAATTGCCGCTTACCTGGCCTCGGATACTGAAGTTGTTAATGTTGAAAGAATAAGTCAGGAAGAGTTTGAGAGAAAGCTCAAAAAACAGCGGCAGGAGCAATTGGTCAGGTTGGAACAGGAGCTTGCTGCCGGCGAAAAAGATCTGTCAGTTAAACTGGAGCAGGTGAGATCTGATAAACTTTTTGCCCTGGAAAAGGAGATTGAAGAGGCCAGGCAGATGAAATTGGTGGCCAGTGAAAAAGAATTGTCAGCAGAGTTAAGCCAGGTGAAGAGCCAGAAACTGTCAAGTCTTGATCAGGAGATTGAGGCAGCCAGGCAGAAAAAAATGGCAGAAATGGAAGCTGCGCTGGAGAGGCATCGCCGGCTTGCCGAAGAAAAGTTGAAGCGTGATCAAGAGATAAATAAGTCAGATTTGAAGAAATGGCGGGAAAGTGAAAAAGAGAAACTGGCCAGGGAAACAGAAGAAAGGGAGAACAGAAGACATCTTGATGTATTTTATGAGAACCTGGGAAAATACTATGCCCTTGTCATCGGCAACAATAAATATAAAGACCTGCCAAATCTGGAAACAGCCTCTCATGATGCCAAATCGGTGGGTCAGATACTGAAAGACAAGTATGGTTTCAGTGTCAATATACTACTTGACGCTACCCGGTCCGATATCCTGTTGGCCTTGAGCGACTTGCGGGAATCACTTAGTAAAACTGATAATCTTCTGGTGTATTATGCCGGCCATGGATGGCTGGACCAGGAAGGAGATGAGGGATATTGGCTGCCCGTGGATGCTGCCCAGGACAACCAGATTAATTGGATTTCAAACTCTTCCATAACAACCAGTCTGAAGGCTATTTTAGCAAAGCATGTAATTATTGTGGCGGACAGCTGTTATTCAGGCAAACTGGCACGAGGATTGATTCATCTTAACAATAACCGCACCCCCAACTATATTGCCCGTATTTCTCAAAAAAGATCCCGGACCGTCCTTGCTTCAGGTGGAATTGAGCCTGTTGCGGATGGTGGCGGCAAAGGGAATCACTCGATTTTTGCTTCCTCATTACTTGAGATACTTGAGGAGAATAAGGACATTATTGATGGTTCCGAACTGTTCAGTAAAATTCGTCGGCCGGTCATGGTTAACTCGGATCAGTCGCCGGAGTATGCTGATATTCGAAAAGCCGGGCATGATGGGGGAGATTTTCTTTTTGTGCGGAGGGACTAGTCCGGATATTTAGGGTAATAAATGGCTCTGCCTTTTTATTTCACTATTCCAGGTGTCTGCTATACATGTTGAGTCGTGAATGATTCCTAAAATACCAAGATGTACGGTGGACATGTTGAGTCAGATTTTGTATGACAAAACTCAAGATGTTGGCAAGAAATATTGACTTCCATTTAAGAGAATATCTTGTATTGTTAACTGAAAATGGTCTGAAATTGGTTCAACCAAAAGCAAGAATGTTTAATTGAAAGATTTAGATGTCCGCTACACAACTAAATCTGATTTCAGCTTTGAAATTGATATCAGTATGTTTAGCCAGACGGCCTTGAGGGAGCATTACCTACTCCATTTTAGACAATGAACAGTAAAGATAGTAATCAACTGCGAAGGAGACATTGATGAACGGACAGGAACAGAGATGGATGACATTGGCTGCCATCGCACTCCTTATTATCTGCTTTAGTGGAACAGCAGTTGCGGAAACCGAGGGGCTAGGCTGGAAGAAAAGATATCCAGAAAAACCTTATTTTCTTCCTGTCTCAGACCCGAAAACCCCGGACCAGGGCGAAAACAATGTAGAGGATTATTATTTCAAAACCTACCAGGAATCACCTTTCGTGTTGGGTGGCGACGGTCATGGCACGCGGGCCTGGACCCTCAAGGATGGTAAGACAAGCTCGGTGAATACTCTTGAATTGAACTACGGTTTTATAAAAACCCCCCACCACGATTATCGAAGTATGGAAACCTTCGGCACTTTTACAGTGACACATCCACTTACCGGTGTGCCACTGTTCACGGTTCGACCGGCCCAATATGTTGTGGGGAGAAATCAAGACGGCAGTCCGCAGCTCGGAGTCCGTCCCATACCGGTTGATGATGAGAGCAACAATGGCCACCTGATCATGGACGCTTTTCTGCGGAAAAAAATGAAATTGGCCGCCGATGATTATATATTTGCGCCGACCTTTTACTACCACCCGGATTTATATCTCGGCTCAATGGTGGAACTGAGCAAACCCGAAATGGGCCGCATAGAGGATGGTTTCTCCCACATGGGTGCCTATATCGGTATGGGGCGGACCCGTAACTCTCCCATAGACTATCACAAAATGAAATGGGGAGTTATGGGCGAAAAGTATGGCTATCCGGCGCAAGTGGCACAGGTTCATTATGACGGTGTACCCGCTGTTGAATTCAACAAAAGCGCCTACATAGCCTTACGGTTGCTCAATGAAGGCAACCAGGGAGTCCAAGCCACTCGGCTTGATTACCGAAGGGATTATTACAATGCTAATAATCTGAAAGAAATTTTCGATTTCTACCGTGCCTGGCTTGATCCAGAGTGGATTCGGGCAGACAGTGATGATGGTGTACCGTTTTATCAGATCATCATGGATGACCTCAAGCACGACACTTATTGCTCTGAACATATAACCATGGTGCTTAATGTCGCATTAAATTTGGTACAGACCGAAGCCGGATATATCGCCACCTTTGGCCGAGATAGTGAACAACCAGATCTGGGAGCCGCCAAGCAATTAAATGGTGTCAATAAGGGAGGCGAATGGTTCTGGAAGAGAGCGCATGCTATCTGGAAACAGGTGGCGGGCAATGAGCCTTTTCCGCAGGTTGATGATGCGGTGATGATACCGCTTTGGTCCCGGCCGGGTCATGTGCATACAGTGAATGAAACTGTTGGCCGGCGGCAGCTTATTGCCGGCAACCCCATCAGACCGGGAGAGGCACCGCTTGTCACCTACCCAGGAGTCAGCACGGCCTGGGCACCCATGACCCTTGTAGATATAATTTCTGATTTTATGGCGCTTTACGCCCGGTGGGACAAGATTGGACCCGAATTTTCCATAAAGGCGCTGAAAGGTTTTGAGGAAGAAGTTGCAGACCGACTTGAATGGAAAAGCAAAGAGGTCCGTCAAACTTACCAGAAAATCATAAAACCTTTTGTTGAACTGATCGCTAAATACTCTACCTTAAGCAAAGAACAGAACATCCCTCTCGCCGAGGCTTATAATCAGTTCCGTCTGGCTGCAGCGGTTGAAATGGAAAAACTTAAGAACTCTTCGGATTACAATATTGGTTCGGATACCTTCTGGTTCTATTCACCCCCGGCGGTTATCAATCGCATCGTCCAGGGATTGCATCGCCGCAACCGTTATGTATCGTTCGAAATAATTGCCACAGCCTTTCTATGGGAGCATCTCCATGAGACGGTAAGTACGGCTAGCCCTTTTTGACTCTACTCACTGATGTCTTTCTGAAATATTTTTGCTATTTAAAAGATAGGGGTATCTGTTGCCTGCTCAGGCAGATGGGCGATGAAAACCCGTGAATGCACCGGAAAAGATGCTCAATATTCTTCT
>CAXMTO010000018.1:0-8015 GCA_964196355.1 uncultured Myxococcota bacterium | reverse complement strand
GGGGATATTTTTTGAAATTGACATATTCCCTTATGCGGATATATTCATATACATGAAGTCAACAGCTCAAATATTTAAAGCACTGGGAGATGAAACCAGGCTGAGGATAATGGCGCTTCTGGTGAACGGCCAGGAACTCTGTGTCTGTGACATCATGGCAGCCCTAGATATTCCGCAATCCACTGTTTCAAGGCACCTTTCTTACCTGCGTAATGCGGGGCTTGTTGACGACAGGCGCCAGGGCGTATGGATGTACTACAAGGTCAACAGAGAAAGAATTGAACATGCTGCAGCTGTATTCGACCTGTTGACAGCAATGTTATTTGAGCTGGATCAGACGGCCAAAGATCAGCGTCTGTTAAAGAAACATTTGGCAACAAAAGAAAAGGCTAAGTGCAGTTACAAGTTCACTTTATAAAGAAAAAACATGAAAGAAATTCAAAACATAAACTGTCCCTGTACTGATAGTAAGGGTTTGTCTGAAAAGACACCTGCTAAAAGGTCAGCAAATCTATTTCATAAAATTGCCCTGATAGCTGTATGCGTTGGTCTATGGTTTATAATTTACCGGCAGCTTTATTCGTTTTCCGGTTTTCTTACATATAATGTTCTTTCAATCCAGCATGGCAGCCACCTTGGTGAGGCAGTCCACTTTTTCCTGTACGATACCCCTAAAGTGCTTATGCTTCTCTCTCTTGTTATTTATGGTATTGGTGTTATCCGCACTTTTTTCACGCCTGAGCGTACAAGGAAAATTCTTGCGGGGAAAAGAGAATGGATCGGAAACATTTTTGCCGCTCACCTTGGTATAGTGACTCCATTCTGTTCATGTTCGGCTGTACCTCTTTTTATCGGTTTTGTAACAGCAGGGGTTCCCCTTGGAGTGACGCTTTCATTTCTCATAGCTGCTCCGATGGTCAATGAAATAGCATTGGTACTTTTATATGGCCTTTTAGGTTGGAAGATTGCAGGACTATACCTTGTTACCGGATTGCTGATTGCCATTGCTGCAGGATGGGTAATCGGCAGGTTGGGCATGGAAAAGTATATTGAGGACTGGGTGCGTGAAATGCGTACCAATGCCGATGATGTCCCTGATAATACACTTAGCTGGAATGAGCGTCTTCATGCCGGCAAGACCGCAGTAGTGGATATTGTCGGCAAGGTATGGATTTATGTTATTGTGGGAATAGCCGTTGGTGCAGGTATTCACGGCTATATTCCTGAGGGTTTCATCGCATCCATTATGGGTAAGGATGCCTGGTGGAGTGTACCCGCCGCAGTTGTAGTTGGTATCCCCATGTATTCCAATGCTGCAGGAATTGTTCCCGTTATCCATGCCTTGCTCGGAAAGGGAGCAGCTTTAGGGACTGTTCTAGCATTTATGATGAGTGTCATAGCCCTTTCGCTGCCGGAAATGGTTATTTTGCGCAAGGTGCTAAAGCCGACATTGATTGCAGTATTTATAGCAGTTGTCGGCAGCGGCATTCTCCTAGTCGGGTATCTGTTTAATATGATCATTTAAGTTCAATTCAAGGAGTGTTTATGGAGATAAAAGTCTGCGGTCTTGGGTGCGCGAATTGCACCAAGGCAAAGAATATTTTTAAAGCGGCAATGGCAGAAGCTGAAATAGTTGCCCAAAACTAAAAAATCAGCGATTTTTGATAATAAACAGATGTTATTATTATTTTTCAAAAAAGGTTCATCACTCCCCCTGTCGATGAATGGAAAGCGGAGCCCAAGTTTGGCAGACAGGCATCACCTCCAAACGATTGATATTGATATGTGAAGGCAGGTTGGTTACCCAGTAGACCATTTCTGCAATATCATCTGCAGTGAGCGGCTGAGCCCCCTGGTAAACTTTCGCAGCACGCTCTGCATTCCAATTAAACCTTACAAGCGAAAACTCTGTTTCCGCCAAACCAGGCTCAATATTGGTTATACGAATCGGGGTGCCATGCAGATCGGATCTCAGATTTTTTGAAAACTGTTTAACAAACGCCTTGGTGGCATCGTAAACATTACCTCCCGGATAGGGATTAGAGCCTGCCACCGAACCTATATTTACAATATGGCCTCGCTGACGTTTAACCATACCGGGCAGAATCTGCCTGGTACAGTACATCAAGCCCTTGATGTTTGTATCGACCATTGTTTCCCAATTATCCAGGTCCGCTTCATGGGCTGGTTCAAAGCCAAGGGCAAGGCCGGCATTATTGATCAGAATGTCAACTTCCCGAAAAGGCTCAGGCATCCCTGACAATGTCTCTTCTACGCCTTTTCGGTCACAGACATCCAGTTGCAGGACGAGACTCTCTGTATCGGGTAATTCTCTTTGCAAAGCCTCAAGATTCTCAATCCGTCTGGCTGCCAGAATCAACCTGTTATCCGGGCCGGCAAATTTCTTTGCCCATGCCTTACCAAACCCGGCGCTTGCTCCAGTTATCAGTATATTTTTTTTCATTGATGGCTCCTGCTAATATTTTAATAGTGGCTTAGGAAGCAAAACTAACTTAAAGGTTTTTTCTAGTGTTCAATCAACAAATTAAGTTATTAATTTCTCCCTGAACGGAAATTTAGTCAATTAGCTGTATATCTTTACCTTCTCGTTCTCGCTTCATGGTTCGCACTGCGCACATTTTGCCGCACATGGTGCAACTGTCTTCATGTTCCGGCTTGGATGATTCCCGATATTTCCTTGCTTTCTCGGGATCAATAGCAAGTTCTATCATTTTTTCCCAGTCCAGATCAGCTCTTGCCTGGCTCATTTGATTATCCCAATTTCTCGCACCTTTTACCCCTTTCGCAATATCTGCTGCATGGGCTGCGATCTGAGCTGCAATAGTACCCTCTTTCATATCCTCGAGTGTCGGCAGTCTGAGATGTTCAGCCGGAGTCACATAACAGAGAAAATCCGCGCCATATGTTGCCGCTATAGCACCACCAATTGCACTGGTGATATGGTCGTAGCCAGGTGCAATATCAGTTACCAATGGCCCCAGGACATAAAACGGAGCCCCATGACAGAGCCTTTTTTCCAGCATCATATTCCCTTCAATTTCATTCAAGGCCATATGACCAGGGCCCTCTATCATTACCTGAACGTTTCTTTCCCATGATTTCTTGGTAAGTTCTCCCAGTACAATGAGTTCCTCAACCTGACAGGCGTCGGTGGAATCATGAATACTTCCAGGGCGACAACTGTCGCCAAGGCTCAAGGTAACATCATACTTTTCGCAGATATCAAGAAGCCGGTCATAGTACCCATAAAAAGGATTTTCCCTGTCATTTAATGACATCCAGGCATACAGAAGGGAGCCACCTCGTGATACAACGCTTGTCAATCGTTCATTTTTTTTAATTTTCGCAGCTGTTGTTCTATTCAGCCCGGCATGGATCGTCATGAAATCCACCCCATCCTTTGCATGCGTCTCAACAACCTTAAAAAACTCATCCACCGTGATATCCTTTAAATCCTTATCGTAAAATCCTACGGCATCATAAATCGGAACAGTGCCCACCATTGCCGGTGAAATATCAATAAGTTTACGGCGAAATTCGCTGGTTTTACCAAAACAGCTCAAATCCATGATGGCTTCAGCCTTAAGCGCGAGGGCGGTTTTAACTTTTTCAAGCTCCATGTCAATGGAACCGCAGTCTTTGGATATGCCGAGGTTTACATTAACCTTGGTTCGCAGTCCTTTCCCGATACCATTGGGGTCTAGATTTGCATGGTTTTTATTTGCTGGAATGATGACTTTTCCGGCAGCAATTAATTCCCGCAAACTTTCAATGTCCATTTGTTCTTTTACCGCGACTATTTCCATCTCTTTTGTGATGATGTTTTTTCTTGCGGCATCCATCTGTGTTGTATAATTCATTTCACAATCCTCTTTGTCTGTTTATGCATAAACGAATGTTTTATTTTTATCTTTTATACATTATATCTTTATATTATCTGAACCCTGAAACTATTTTTCACGCCGACAAATCCAAGAACTACACAATCCGTTGCCAGTCCTTAAAGACAGGCTGGTATCCGAGACTTTTGATGGACATCACTATCTGCTCAACAGTTCTGTCATCTGAGATATCAAACTGTGAGCTTTTATCCTCGGTCTGGGTATGACCGCCCACAGCTGTGGTTGAGCCGGCTGACATTTTTGTAACCCCCAGCCTGATAATCCTATCACGAAACTCTGCCTCCTCTCTTGTAGAGATAGCGATTCCCACACGTGGCATAAAAAGGCGGTAGGCAGTCATGATTTGCACAAGATTTTTATCACTGACCGTATATTGCGGGTTGAATTCACCCACATGTGGTCGCATGCGCGGCAGGGAGATGCTTACCTCAACATCCGGATATCTGTTTTGAAGGTAATTTGCATGGAGGCCTGTTGAAAAGACCTCCTGCTGCCAGCTATCTAGGCCAAGCAGGGCGCCGATGTTGACTGCCCGGATTCCAGCATTACAAGCACGTTCCGGCGCCTCCAGTCGAAAGGTGAAGTTTTTTTTGGGCCCTTTTATATGAAGTCTGTCATAAAGCGTCCTATTGTAAGTTTCCTGGTAAATAGTCAGGGCGTCAACACCTGCGTTGATGAGCCGTGCGTACTCATCTTTTTCGAGAGCATATATTTCAATATTTATAGCAGTGAAATATTTCTTCAGGATTTCAATGCACTCTATAAGATACTCAATGGTGGCGATTTTTTTTGCATCCCCGGTCAGCACAAGAATATGTTTAAGGCCTGTTCGTGCAATCTCTTGCGCCTCTTTTTCAACCTCTTCAAAGGAAAGCTGCTTTCTTACAATTTTGTTTTTTGCACTGAATCCGCAGTACAGACACTGGTTGGTGCAATAATTTGACAGGTACATGGGGGTATATAAAACGATGGTTCTGCCAAACTGACTAACCGTCAGATCATGAGCTCTCCTGGCCATGTCCTCTAAAAGAGGTTCGGCTTTAGACGATAAGAGTGAGAGGAATTCCATCTCGGAAATACTCTGTTTTTGCAGAATATTATTGATCTGATTTTCGGTTACGATATGCAGATAATTCTGTATATCGAAATCGTTGTATTTTTCATATTCCTGCTGAAAACTCACTGTCATTCTCCATGGCTCTTATTCATCGAGAAAACCCGTAAGCGGTGATGACGCATTGGCATTCCAACTGGTGGCTCCGGGACCGGCAAGGTATGCATGTCTTCCGGCTTTGACAGCTTGGCCAAAGGCTAGCGCCATTTGTACGGGATCATCCGCACTGGCAATTGCCGTATTTACCAGGCAGGCTGCTGCACCCATCTCCATTGCTTCACAGGCTTCAGACGGTTTGCCGATTCCGGCATCGACAATAACCGGCAGCGGGATTTCATCTATAAGAATTTGAATTAGCTCTTTCGTTTTTAGGCCACGGTTGCTGCCAATTGGTGCCCCGAGAGGCATAACAGCAGTAGCTCCGGCATCAACCAATTGTTTGGCAATCATTAAATCAGGGCTGATATATGGGAGAACGACAAAGTCTTCATTTGCCAATATTTCTGTAGCCTTCACCGTTGCATAGCCGTCTGGAAGAAGGTACTTATTATCGGATATCACCTCTATTTTTATCCAGTTTCCACAGCCGGAAGCCTTGGCAAGTCGTGCGATACGAACGGCTTCATCAATATTTCTGGCACCCGAGGTGTTCGGCAGCAGTTGAATATCTTCGGGAATATGAGCCATGACATTTGTAGTGGTTGCCTTAAAATCCACCCTTCTTAACGCTACCGTGATCACCTCCGAACCGGATTGACGAATAATCTCCGGAATCAGAGCATCATCCGAATATTTGCCCGTGCCGGTGAACAATCGGCTTTCAAGAAATCTGCCGCCGATTTTCAGTCGGTCATCAATAAAAGAAGGTGTTGTCGGATTAGTCATAGCTCAATCGCCTCCCAAATTTTGTTAAATAAAAAAAGCTTGCCGAGAACACGGGCAAGCTTTTCAGGTCGATTTATTTTCGATCTTGCTTCCCTACGGCAGAATAACCTGCATCATGTTCAAAGGATCGGAAATGACTTCCTTCTCAGCCTCTTTCGCGCATCTACCGAACCCTGTAATCGATTACGGTGTAGGGGAAGCATTGGCCTTAGTTGTTTACTTCGTGATAAATTACGCTGGATGCTTATCTTCCTGTTTTAAAATTTTTCACGATGCGCTCATGGAAATAAGATACGTCAGATAGCCCAAGTAGCAGCCGAGGAGCAGCATGCCGCCATTACGGGATACCGTTGATGTCCGCCGCATCAGCAGCCAGGGGAGGAAGCTGATAAACAGCATGACACCATAGTCGATGACCAGGCCGCTGGCTAAAAAACCGCCGTGAATCGGGATCGGCCGCACCAGGGCGGCGACCCCCAGGACGCTCAGGATATTAAAGACATTGCTGCCCACCAGGTTGCCGATACTGATATCCATCTCCTTGCGCAGGGCAGCGACCACGGAAGTGGCCAACTCCGGTAGCGACGTGCCAAAGGCCACGATGGTCAGGCCGATAAATTTTTCACTGACCCCGAGATACTGCATAATTATTACAGCGGACTCGACCACCATTTGAGCCCCGACCACCACACCGACGATACCGACCAGAATAAAAGACACCTGCCTGGCCCTGGAGGATTCAAAGGCGATATTCTCCAGACCGGTATCGCAGGCTGCCGGATGCTCATCTGTACCGCACTGCCGCCTTGCATTTTTAATGTTATATGTGGTATAGGCGATGATCCCGGCAAAAAGGGTGGCGCCTTCCAGTCTGGAGATTTCGTCGTTCAAGGAAAGAAAGAAGAGATATACGGATGCGGCCAGCATCAGGGGGATGTCCCGTTTCACCAGGGACATGTCGCTTTTGATCGGCTGGAACAGGGCTGCCATACCAAGGACCAGGGCAATATTGCAGATATTGCTCCCCACCACGTTACCGACGGCGATCATGCTCTTTCCCTGGATGGCCGAAACGACACTGACGACCAGTTCCGGCGCCGATGTGCCGAAGGCTACCACAGTGAGGCCGATGACAATGGGGACCACCCCCAGACTGCGGGCCAGACTGGAAGATCCCTTCACCAGCCATTCAGCGCCGTAATACAGTAAAACAAAACCGATAATGCCTATGAATGCGTAGAGCAGCATACTTTCAGAACCAAGTTCGCGTTTGAGTAAGTAGTTATTAGTGAATAGTAATAAGTAACTGACTATTTAATGTCATTACCTTATTGAATAGTTACTTGTTTTTTTGAATATCAAATATCGAACAAGGAATTTTAAACAGCTGAAGTAAAGAAAACACTTCGAAATTCGACATTCCTTGTTCGGTGTTCTTCGGTTCAATGTCTCCAAATTGCTTAAGTTAATGACATTGGTTTCTAGCAAGAAAAAATAGCCGTTATAAATTATGGTCCTGAATTTCATTATTTGTGCGTGATTACCTCTACAGTCTGATCTGCAATCTCCATTTCCTCTTTTGTCGGAATAACAAAGACAGCCGACCTGCTTTCTTTGTGGTGAATAGGCCTCGGGGTGCTACTCTCACTGGTGTTTTTTTGCTGATCTATTCTTAAGCCAAGAATTTCAAGACCTTCGCAGCAGGCAAGCCGCGTATCGGGATCATTCTCGCCAATTCCCGCTGTAAAAACCAGGGCATCAAGTTTTCCCAGCACCGCAGCATAGGCACCAATATATTTTTTTACACTGTAGGTAAACATCTCAAAGGCAAGCTGAGCCCGATTGTCACCACTATTCCGGCGCTGATGAATGTTACGCATGTCGTTTTCGCCGCAGATACCACGGAGTCCGCTCTCATTGTTCAACAGCACATCTATTTCATCTGAACTCAAGTCAGCCGTTTTTTCCAAATGAAGCCATATACTCGGATCAATATCGCCACTCCTTGTCCCCATAATGAGACCGGCCAATGGTGTCATTCCCATGGAGGTATCCAGGCTTTTGCCATTTTTTATGGCGCTCATACTACAACC
>CAXMTO010000017.1:0-9512 GCA_964196355.1 uncultured Myxococcota bacterium | reverse complement strand
ATCATATAAAAACAGTATCGTTGTTTCATCCTATTCAAAGGATCTGTCTCTTCCCGGAGAGCGTATCGGATATCTCGCCGTCCATCCCGATATAGAGGATAAGGCAAGTCTGGTCAACAGCCTGACTCTCGCCAACAGAATACTCGGTTTTGTCAACGCACCGGCACTTATGCAGCGAGTTGTCGCCGAGCTCCAGGATGTCTCTGTGGACAACAGTATTTATGCGAGAAGAAAAGAGATATTCTGTTCTGTCCTGAAGGAATCCGGATTTTCTTTCACACCACCCAAAGGTGCCTTTTATGTGTTTCCAAGAACACCTATAGCCGATGATGTGAAATTCTGTGAACTCCTTCAGGAAGAAAACATACTTGCTGTTCCAGGAACAGGATTTGGCTCGCCGGGGCACATCCGCCTGGCTTTCTGCGTCCCCGGCAGTGTAATCAGTCGTTCAGCAGAAGGCTTCAAAAAGGCTGTAGACAAGGCTCTGACTCTGTAAAAGCTCACCTCAGGGACGGGGATGGATCAAGGGCAATCCCCGTTTCTTATTTGTCCCGCTGTCCCGATTTATCCTTAAAGGTGAGCTGAATCGGCACCTTGTCAAGCTCTAGTCCTTCACGATACTTGTTGGACAAATATCTCTGATAGGAAAAATGTACTCCTTTATAACTATTTGTCATAACAACAAATCGTGGAGGTCTGGTGCCAATTTGTGAGGTGTAATAGAACTTCAGTCGTTTATTCCGGTAAATAGGCGGAGAGTGTTTCTCCACCGCTTCGCGGAGAAGACGGTTAAGAGCAGCGGTTGGAAAAATTGCAGTATATTGTTTGTAGATAGAACCTATCACAGGAAACAGCCGCTTTATTCCATATCCAGTTATGGCGGAAACATTGAGGATCGGTGCAAAGCCGAGAAAAGGCAGGAGTCGCCCCACCTCTGACATCACATGTTCCTGGCGTTTCTTATCGCCCTGCAGCAGATCCCATTTGTTAACCAGAATGATCAACCCCCGCCCCTGTTCCAGTGCATATCCGATTACCTTTGTGTCCTGCTCGGTTATCCCCTCATCAGCGTCGAGGAGAATAACCGCAATATCACACTTATGCAGGGCACCAAGGGATTTCAGGATACTGAATTTCTCCAGTTTCTCCTTTGTTTTTCCTTTACGGCGTATACCCGCTGTATCGATGAGCAGATAGTTGTATTTCCCGTGAGTAAGGAGTGTGTCGACAGAATCCCTTGTCGTTCCGGGAATTTCTGAAACCACCATACGATTCTCGCCTAGAATTGCGTTGATCATTGATGATTTTCCCACATTTGGTCTGCCAAAAAAAGCCACTTTTACCGTGTTCTCAGGCAAACTCAAATCAATATCCTGATCGGAAATCGTATCACACAGTCCCTCCATCAGCCCTTGAAAGCCATAACTATGCTCTGCAGAAAGTGACCACAATTCCTCAATCCCTAATTCATAAAACGGGGACAGGAGATCAAGTTCCTGTACCGGGCTGTCAATTTTGTTGACTAAATGAAAGATAGGTTTTTCAGTGCGGCGAAGAAGTTCAACAACTTCATAATCTGCGGGGGTCACCCCCTGCCTCGCATCCATGAGAAAGAGGATAATATCAGCTTCTTCAATTGCTGCCAGTGCCTGCTCTCTTATATGATGGACAAGCAGATCTTCCGGGTTATCATCAATTCCGCCTGTATCGACAAGAATAAATGATTTCTGATTCCAGGTAACACGATCATAGTGTCGATCTCTGGTTACCCCGGGAGTCGGATCTACCAGCGCCTTCCGAGATTTGGTAATTCTATTGAACAATGTTGATTTTCCAACATTGGGCCGCCCTACAAGCGCGACAATGGGACAGTTCTCACTTGTCATCGTATACCTCTGTAATTCTTTAATCGATGCTATAAACGCAGCAGTTCTTGTTACTTTTTATCAAAAGTATCAGCTCTGAAGCAGGGGAATATCAAACAATACAGTTATAAAAACAGCTTGAATAGAGATTTAGTGCCTTTTGAAAGTATGGTGCTATTTACCCGGACAAAAGCTCTATTCCCTGCTTCACCATGTTCCTGGTTATCGGATACTCAGTAAATTGCGGCTGCTGTAATCTTCCGGCTAGGCTTGAGAGAGCCGGAAGAATGTAATCTGCAAAAAAGTCTTTGTTCTGTACCTTATACAAATAAGAAAAAGCACCAACTATCTGCATGTTCCTTTGAAATGCAAGAAGATTATAGTGGTCAATGAACCGATTCTTTTCAATGATCAGATATTTACCGATATCTGCAATATAACAATCCAGAAGTTCGTCCTGCAAAGTGGCTGATAGCCCTGCATAAGGATCAATAAGCAGAGACGCCAGGTCGTATCCCAGAGGGCCCATCCGACCCCCCTGAAAATCGATAAATCGGACACGTCCATCTTTGAGCATTATATTGCGGCACTGAAAATCCCTGTGCAGAAAATATTCTGTCCTGGCCCTGGATGCCTTTTTTGCAATATCTTCAAGCTCTTCGTAAACACCTTTAACAATCGGTTTTCCCAGCAGACCCTGCCAGAACGCCCGCAAAAAATACCCGGATTCCCTCTCCAGCATCAGATGCTGATCATATCTCGGACCATCCCAGCACCAGCTCTCATCGAAATCCACCGCTCCTCTGCACTGCATATGAGCCAGTTCTTTTAACACCTGACAATATAATGCCAGAATACCCTCGCCCGTTTGCAGAGAGCCTTTCATTTCGGCTGCGACCAGATCATGCAGGCGAAGGTCCCCAAGATCCTCAAAAAGCAGGATCCCCGTTTCTTCATCCCAGCCATAAATCTCAGGCAGCGGGACACTATGAGCTCGCAGATGGCTGCCTATCAGCCATGCGGAACGGGATTCTGCGATGTCCTTCTTATCGTCTCCAGCGGGTATGACCAGTACACAAACAGACTCTGCCTGATGATAAATACGGAAAAACCGCCTGTTTGAACCGTCGCCATGCAACTGGTCACAGGAAAGTGTATGCAGTGCCCTCTCTGCTTCATCCTGCTTGAGTAAACCGGAGTTTACAAGGAGGCATTCCGCCTTGTTTTTAAGGGTGGGAGATAAGGAAAAGACCATCGAATTTAACGGGAATTAGTGCCTACTTGTTGCCGTATCCTGATACAATTTCATCTACAAGTCGGCTCCCAGCAGAAATATAAACATCGTCCCAGACGACAACCCTTTCCAGATGACTGCCATTCTCTATATGGGCTCCACCAATACAGGCCCAACTGGCAAGTTCAATATTGGCAGGCAGCTTGGCCTTCTTGTCTATACAATAAGGTTTACGAACAGTTTCCACTTCCGGCCAACAGGGAATGTCATTTTTCAAAAGTCCCTGGTGAAGATTGAGGTAATCAACAGGAGTACCCATATCAGTCCAATAGCAGCCGTCCGCTCGATAGCTGAGGATATCTACACCAGCATTGAGAAGATTTCTGTAATGATCTATAATGCAGGAGTACCGGTCTGGTTCAATGTTTTCCAGGATTTCCGGATTAATCATATGAATTCCGGTAAAAGCCAGTTGATTACATGCAGTCCTGTCATCAAAGCTGGTTATTTTGCCCTCACGAACCTTAACGTTGTTAAAACGAAAATAGTTGTGCATTGCCAGGGTGACAGGAGCCTTATTTTCGACATGATAGCGATAGAATTCACGAAGTTCAACAGTATGGTAAATGTCACCATTTGTCACCAGAAGAGGCTCATCTCTGATAAATTTCAAAGCAGTGCGCAAACCGCCACCGGTACCGAGGATCGTTTCTTCTTCCTGCACAACTACGCCTGACACTTCACTGATGGCGGCAACAACCTGATCACGTAAATGATGACAGTTCACTACAATATGATCAAAGCCCAACCTCTGCAGTCTCTTTATTGTAAGGAGCAGGAGTGGTTGATTAAGAATAGGGAAAAGAGGTTTGGGGCGGACCAGAGTGTGCGGCAGTAACCTGGTCCCGACGCCAGCTGCAAGAATCATTGCTTGCATAGTATCTCTTCTCTGAAGTTTGTAGTTGAGTATCTAACACCGGTTAACGGCATACAAAAATCAATTTACATCTCAAGCGAACCATCAGAAAGTTCAGTAACACCGACTACTACTATACCCGATTTATTGGCTTGATCAATCATCTTCTCTCTGTCAAAGAGAATGGATTGCCCAGCCTCAACAGCAAGTACCGCTCCTTTGACTTTTTTCAAGGTTTCGAGAGTCGTTACTCCTGTGGCAGGAAGGTCGAAACGGAAATCCTGTCCCGGTTTTCTCACTTTTACGACAACTGCTTTCTCCCTGGCAAGCTCACCTCCACGCAGAATTGCAGCGTCGGTCCCTTCAATAGCCTCGACGGCAACCACTGCACGGTCTCTCACAACCACACATTGGCCGATGTCGAGTTCTCCTATTGCCCGGGCATTCCTCCAGCCAAATTCAATATCCTTGATCTGAGATTTATTTGGTTTTGTCTTGGTAAGTACACCGGCAGGAAAAAGAAGATGCTGCAGATAGATTGTAGATTCAATCACCAGTATGCCTTCTTCTGCAAGAGCATTAGCAATTGCCCGTAAAATTGCATCGTCCTGTTTTTTATCGATCTTATTCCAGAGCGTTAGCCCTTTAAGGTCTGGAAGGAGATCACGAAAGATCTGGGTCTTGGTAATTGGGCCTAAAAAAACTACCTCATGAACAGCCTCTTTTTTAAAAAAACTGATGACCTTGCCCAACTGACCAAGCTTGACCCAGCGCGCGGAATCGGCAGCCTTGACAACCTTCTTGTCAGTTTCACCTTTATGAGCAACCACTACCACATATTTACCAAGCTTTTGGGCTGCCTCTGTAAAAAGAAGTGGAAACTGACCGCCTCCAGCGATAATCCCAATTTTATTTGAAGCCACTGATATCCCTTTCTAACACCGGTAAACGGTAAAAATCCTGCACTCTTTTCGGTACCCGCTCGGAGTCTATCGCTTACCTGAGGGGTATAAGTATTTTCACCAAGTTAATTTTCTGCCACCACTTTACGATTCACCTAAAAGGGGGCAGAACAACATAGAAAATTATTTCTGAAACCCTAATCCATTATAGTCTGTTTCACCACGCCACGTTTAGATTCTTGGAAGAATCTGACAAGATCACCCACTTCCGGACAATCTGGCATCTCCTGTTTGGCAATCTCGATTGCATCTTTCATGAGCAGATTCGGTGACCTGAAAATAATTTTGAAAGCCTTATCCAAATTCCTGATCGTCTCGCGGCTAAATCCATTTCGCCTCAACCCAATCTTGTTAATTCCGGATATACGTGTCCGATTACGAGTTCCCGCGAGGATAATATACGGTGGAACATCCTGGCTGATACCGGATACCCCTCCAATATAGCTGTACGTTCCAATACGGCAGAACTGATGAATAGCCACAAGGCCGCCAATTGAAGCGTTGTCACCGACCTCAACGTGGCCGGCAAGGGTTGCAACGTTCGCCAGTATGACATGATTGCCGATTATACAGTCATGGGCAACATGAGTATAGGCCATCAGCAGATTATGGTCCCCGATCATGGTCTTCATGTTCCCGTCGACTGTTCCTCTGTGTATGGAGGCAAATTCACGGATCCGGTTATCTGATCCTATTATCAACTCGGTTGGTTCCCCCCCGTAGCTCAGGTCCTGCGGTGCCCCGCCCACGACTGCAAAAGAGCCAATGAGGTTTCTCTCTCCAATGGTCGTGGGGCCTGAAATGACCGCGTGGGGTTCAACTTTTGTATCAGCCCCTATTCGAACTCCGGCTTCAATAACCGCATATGGTCCGACTGTAACGGATGAATCAAGTTCCGCCGTAGAATCAATAACTGCTGCTGGATGGATAGACATATTCAACTTCCAATTTAAATTAATTTGCTGGTACGAAGGTTTGCCTCTTCAAATACTGATATTTTCCTGGTCACTTTTTTCCTAGGAAAAAGAGGCCATAAGCTCTGCCTCGGCAACAATTTTATCTTCTACAAAGGCTTTTCCGACCATTATCATCAGGGAACGTTTACTTTTGATAAGCTGTAACTTTAAAATAAGCTGATCTCCCGGAACAACAGGTCTACGAAAACGGGCTTTATCAATCCCTGCAAAAAACAGGAGTTTTTTGCCAATGGCTTCTGGATTAGAATAAAAGGCCATAATCCCACCCACCTGGGCCATTCCTTCCAGAATAAGGACCCCTGGCATCACCGGTCTACCTGGGAAATGGCCCTGGAAAAACGGCTCATTAATGGTAACATTTTTCAACCCGGTTATCTCATTTCCAATTTCCATGGAGATTATTCTGTCTACCATAACAAAAGGATATCTATGTGGCAGTGTATTCAAAATCTCCACTATATCAATATTTTCCGGTACGATAACTTCTGACATCGTCACTCTCCTTATTTACTCTTGGAGTATTTCAAGCTATTCAGTTTTCTGATCAAAATGCTTTTCCCCTCCAGCACCTTCGAGACGGGAAATCGCCTTACTGTTATTCCTCACACTCTTCCGAAGTTCTGGTAATTTTGCGAAAACAGCACAGGACTTCGCCCATTGACGTATGGGTATTCCGGGTACACCGCCAAGAACAGCACCCTTTGGTTGATCACTATGCACAGCACCTCTCGCAGCAATCATGACCTGATCTTCCAGAACGACATGGCCTGCGGTCGCTGACTGGCCTCCCATCACCACATTTCTACCCAAAGTGGTCGAACCGGCAAGGCCGACCTGGGCGACAATCAAATTATTTTCACCGATGATAACATTATGAGCTACCTGCACCAGATTATCAATTTTCGCACCGGATTTTATCCAGGTGGTACCATAAGCAGCTCTGTCAATAGCACAGTTTGCCCCAATCTCAACATCATCATCTATTTTTACTGTACCAACCTGCGGCCGCTTGAGATGCTCGCCCCTTTCATTGGCAGCATAACCGTAACCATCACTACCGACCACCGTGCCTGAATGGATGGTTACCCTTCTACCGATGGTGCATTCGCAGACAATAGTGACATTCGCCTTCACGGTGCTGTCATCACCGATTCTCACATCATCACCAATAACGGCGCCGGATTCAATTGTCACTCTCTCACCAAGTGTCACACGATCGCCGAGTACAGCCAGTGGAGCAATAGTAATTTTCTTTCCCAGCAGACACTTTTCTCCAACATAGGCTCGTGGATGGATGCCCTTATTGTCAAACGGTTTCTCTATCAGATAACTATGAATGACAGCTACCGCAAGGTAAGGGTCTTTCACACGAATTAAAGGTTTATCATTACATTTTCTTACTGCAAGGGGCACAATAAAGGCAACTCCGTCGCTTGTTGTAAGGAGTTCTTCATCTTTTGCCTTGGCAAGAAATGAGATATCACCCTCCCCGGCACTGTCCAGAGGAGCAAAGCCTCTTATCGTGACTCCGCCGTCCCCGTCAACCTGACCGGTTACCAGGCTGGCTAGAAATTCAACAGACACTTCTTTATCTGTCATTACGTTATCAATCCTCAAAAAGTTAACCTGTTACCTGTCAAAATCTTTCCGTAGAATCTATGACTGGATTTAAACTGCTAGCCACTAAAGTTCCCAACTTCAGTACTGACAGTTATTTTCTTGCTCAAATAACATTCTAAGACCAATCACCTATAGAGAAAATATTTTTCCCTGTTTTTATCAAAAGCCTGCAATTCTTCCTGCCAACCTGCTTCTATCTCAAGCAGAGGAATCCCGGCTTCCAACTGATTTTTAAGCTCTTTATTCCCCAAAATAAGATCCATCGGCAACCGTTCAAACTCATATTCATAAGGTGGTTGTTTATATGAAAAACTATCCGGATACAACTTCAATACAGCCTGTAACAGGGCAAGACTGGTCCTGTATGGCAGATAGGTTGCAGTATCCGTCACATGGATCTGAAATCCTATACATGATTCACCTGCATATTTTCCAGAGGTAGGCTCGAAAATGATGGGACGTAAAAAGCAACCAGGCAATTCCAGAGACCGGAGCAGCTCAAGAATTTCCTCGTGACACCAGTAAGGTGCTCCGACAAATTCAAAAGGCAGTGTTGTCCCTCTCCCCTCCGAAATATCTGTCCCCTCCCAGAGGACCTGGCCAGGATAAACCATAGCCGTTTCAGGTGTAGGCATATTGGGAGAAGGTACGATCCAGGGATAGAGCGTATCTCTATATACCATAGACCGTTTCCATCCCTGCAGGGGAACTATCTCAAGATCCGCCCCAATTTCATACTCACAGTTGATCCAGAGCGCAAGCTCTCCCATCGTCAGCCCATGCCGCATGGGAAGTGCATACAGGCCCACAAAAGATTGACAGTCGGGGTGAAGAATATTTCCTTCAATCCTCTCTCCACCAATCGGGTTAGGGCGATCGAGGACGACAATTTTTTTACCACTTTCAGCTGCCTGCTCCATACAATAGGCCATTGTATAGAGAAAGGTATACACCCTGGTCCCGACATCTACAAGATCGATCAGTAAAACATCAAGTTTAGCAAACATCTCAGGGGTTGGTTTACGATGCTCACCGTATAAGCTGTAGATTGGCAGACCGGTGACAGAGTCGACCTGATGATCGGATTCGATCATATTGTCCTGTTTCTCTGAAAAAAAGCCATGTTGCGGTGAAAAAAGACAACATAACCGCTCACCAAATTTTTTCTTCAGTGGTATCCGTCCATGAGTCAATTGGCAGTTAACGGAAGCTTGATTGGATAAGAGACCAAGCTTTTTCTTGCCGAATTGTGATGAATGGTCCTGCAGCAGAACGTCGAGTCCGGTTTTTAACATAATCGACTGGAAAACCTGAAAATTAAGATGAGACGATAGATACTCCAAGCGCTCCACTTTAATGAGGAAGAACAGAAAAGTCAAAAAGTAGATTGGCATAGAAAAAAATGCCCATTCAAATCCCGGGATAAATGATCTTTCCTGCACACTCAATGACACGAATAATACCATTGAATGAGGCGATCTAGCCCGGATTTCTCACCAGCAAAGATGATTACATATTCAAGAAGCACCCCAGTGAACTATAGTAGTCTATGTTTGCTGGGGTACGACGCGGAAGATGTGATCATATTTGCTGGCCTTTGGTGAACATTGTGTAAAATTTCTCGTCAAATCAAACGGGTGGCAAGCTGTTACAATGAAAACACTTTCAGAAAATTGACACAATGTTCATGAGAAATGCGGGCTAGGTAAGGTTGTACTTCCTCTTTATGCTCCTGTGCCGGAACACCAGTGTTGAAGCTGCCGTGAACATTGCCACCGCGCCAATAATGATTGCCAGCCGCAACCAGGGCATATTCGCATCCTGACGTAATTGGACCAGATATATAAGGGTCCTGATCCACTCAATTGCAGCAAGGACCATCAGTGTCTGTATTGTACGTATACTCCAGGGGCGGGTAAAGTACAGCAAACCTGGGGC
>CAXMTO010000016.1:0-5130 GCA_964196355.1 uncultured Myxococcota bacterium | reverse complement strand
TCCCATTCCGCTCTGGAGTTTAGATATTCGATTAAGGGGCAATCCACTTCCATACCGCAGAACAGCAAGCATGGTAGAAGCAGTCTCGTCATATTTCTTAAATCCTGCATCTGTGGGTAAGTCAGCAGTGAATATCTTTCCACAGATATTGCATCGCAATTTTTCCTGTTCATAGACAGTTGCCTGAAGTGGTGGTGCACCTTTAATACGAACAACGACACCTGGTAGTTGTCTGTAGAGTTTACCATCATCACAGGCGGGACAAGGATCGCAATGGTGCAGCGTGGAGTGAGGAACCAGAACTCTTTCGGCTCCCTCATATTCGTCTGCACCGTTTTTACCATGGCCTTTGGTTTTGCTTTTGCGATTATTATTCTTCTTTTTCGGACCGGTTTTCATATTCTCTGTTTTTTCTGTTTTATGGCCGAAAATCAGTTTCAACAGTCGTTTGATAGAACTGTTTTTCTCTGTAATTGCCTGGTCCAGAAGTATAAGTGTATCGATAAACTCTTTGATGAGTTCGTAATCATCCTGATTAAGTGTGCTGCCTTTCACCCGGGCAAGGAGCGCCTCTGCCTCCCCTATTTCTATCTGTTTTATCTTCATTGCCCGGGCCCAGACAGCTGGTTACGAAAATCTGCGCACAGGGGATAAAGCCATACACTTTTTACAGAAGCGTCACCTTTTTTTTGCCCTAATTTCCCCCTACCACAGGTATCTCCAACGCAGTTCCAGTTTGCAGCCTTATAGCAGGTTCCTTGAAAACGTTGCTTTTCAACGAAAGTTTCTAACAATATCGGGCGATAGCTATATCTCTTCTCCCAGTCTGAACCGATTTGTCTGCTGACCAGCGACAATATTTTTGATGCCAGATTCTTGGAATGTATCCAGGGAAGGATCAGAAATCTGGCATTGTTAATGACCAGATGGAGATTCTTTTTTCGTGTTGGGTTGTCCCAGCCAATATATTTATCGCGGGGTGCTGTGGTCCAGGCTGCGGCACCAAAGCCCAACAGAGCAAGAATCTGTCCTTCTGATTTAACAATATACCTTAGCTGTGCTCCCGGCAGAGTTTTATAGCTCAGATAATGATAGCGGTCGATAAACTCATTCCAAAGCGCACTGCTTTTTTTGTCCACTACCTCCAGGACCAGGTTAAAATCTCCCGCTTTTCTCGTGACCACAGATTGTTCCATCGCCAATAAAGTGCGTATTTTTTTGTATGGTTTAGTGTGCTTTCCCTGGGGGGCTGGAAGAGTAAAATGTCCATCTTTTTCCATTCTTAACAGAGCAACCCGGCAGCTCATGTCCTTTAAGCCGCCATCTGGTTTGAGCCAGTTTGTTTTCTGACAGAGTAAGGCTGAAATCTTTGTTCGGTTGATCTCCGGGCGATCTTTGATTAGTTGCCGGATCCAGTTGATTTCTTCGTTTGTAAAATCTCGTCCACAATAGCGCATATAATTCTCCTTGAATTGGAAGAATTATGTACCATATTGAAAAAGATGTGTCCCGATAAATCTGCTTATACTTTAATTTTTTTCCACATCTCACCAACAGGTGACGTGCTGGGATTGCCGTTATATAGCATTAATTGCAACTCATGGGCTGCAAGCATTTTTGTTTGCTGGTTTATTTTATCGGGCCACCAGCGAAAACGTCCTTTGGAAATACGTTTCTGGCATAGCCAGAATCCCTGGCCGTCATAGATGAGTATTTTTATTGAAGTGGCTTTTTTATTGCGGAATATGAAGAGAGTCCCATCAAACGGGTCTGTCTGTAGTATCTGTCTGCATATCCCCGCTAAACCATCTATACCTTTTCTAAAGTCTGCTGGTTCTACAGCCAGTAGTATTCGCATGTGAGGTGTTACCTGTATCATGCTCTTTCACTCCAGAATGACTCTGCAAATGATTGCAGATCAAGATCTACTGTACCTTTGAAATGCATCCTCATCTTGTTGCCGGTGCGGTGTTCCATCTCAATGATACATTCTGCGGAATGCATTTGAGGTATATCTATTGCCACAAAGTCATGCGACGGATTACTGGTGTATGCGGGCCTCGTCTTAGCAGATGCAATTCGTTTCTTTAGATCTGCGTGGCTGAGACTCAAGCCTCTGGATATCTTATGAACGGAATACTCGGCGCACAGCGTCACCGCCGCGTCCCAGAGTTCTTCCGGTATACGTTTACTTTGTTTATTTTTTCGCCAGGCTACAAATCTTGACTGGACTTCTGAAAGTGTAGGGATGGGAAGTGCGGGGGTGCGTTTCATCGGTTATCCTCCATGGTTATATGAAAAATACCGATTGTAGCAGGTCGGGAATATTAGATCACGGCGGGCTTACCGAAAATACACGACTTTGTTTCGTTGATAATCAAAATATCCGTATTTGTTTATTTTTTCGAAGTTGACGATGGGTGAGCGAAAAATTTTGAACTTGTATGGATAATCATTTTCAGTTTCTATGTCCCTAGCTCTGCTCTTTACCCATAAATAAAAGCTGGACAGATAACTCCATGCCGGGTATGCTTTTGGCATGAAAACACAAAACAAGATCAAACAGACACTCACTGACCCAGAGGCCATCGAATATATCAAGAGTATACTCGATACCAGCATAAATAGAACGGCATTGGCTGATGCATTATGCGATCATTTTTGTTTTTTTGATTTCCGTGGGAAACGGCAAGTTAGTGGATGCGTAAAAGCACTACGAAAACTTGAACAAGCTGGTCATTTTCGTTTGCCAGATACTGCCGCGGTAAAATCATCAAGGCAATCATCACCCCGTCGTCTTGATCACCCGGTCCCCATACCACAACAAGTACCAGACACTGCTGGCGGTATAGATGATTTATGCTTGGTGATTGTTCAAACAGAAGGAGAAATGCGCACCTGGAATGAGTTAATGATTCAAGATCATCCTCGAGGCGCAGGTCCTTTGGTAGGTCGACAGTTTCGTTATCTCATCGACTCAGAGTACGGCTGGCTGGGAGGGATCAGCTTCAGCTCTGCTGCGCTCCACCTTGAGGACAGGGACAGATGGATTGGCTGGGACTGGTCAAGTCGTCAGGATAACTTGCACCATGTGGTTAATATGAGTCGATTCCTTATTCGTTCAGGCATATCGTGCAAAAATCTGGCATCATGCGTTCTTGGAATGTGCATCAGACAATTTCCAGATGATTTTGAGCAACTCTATAATCATCGCCCACTCCTGCTTGAGAGCTTTGTTGACACAAGTCATTACTCTGGAACTTGTTATAAAGCAGCAAACTGGCAATGGATTGGTCGCACTAAAGGCAGAGGCAGGCAAGACGTTTTAAAAAAACATGAGGAAACGATCAAGGACATTTATGTTTATCCTCTTGAACAGGATTTTCGCAACCAAATGGGTCTTGCCGAAAACAGCGGACAGGGTGCCCTTGAAATACACTCCGGTCTCGACGGTGAACAGTGGGCGGAAAATGAATTTGGAGGTGCTCCACTGGGCGATAAACGCTTGAGTAAACGACTTGTAGAGATCGGCTTAAAACAAGGTGAAAATCCTGGCAGTTCCTATGGCGGGGCCGCAGAAGGAAAATGGTCTGAGGTAAAGGCCTATTATCGTTTAATTGATAAGCCCGATGATTCAGCGGTTACCATGGAAAACATTCTCCATCCGCATCGGGAACAGACAATCCGCAGGATGAAAGCAGAGAAGGTTGTACTCTGTCCACAAGACGGTAGTGACCTTAATTTCAATAATCTTGATCACTGTACCGGACTTGGAGTAATTGGTTCCAACCAGACCGGCGCAAAAAGTCGAGGCCTGCATCTGCACTCCATGCTCGCCATGACCACCGAGGGATTACCCCTTGGCGTGTTACGATCTGAATGTACTGCACCAAAGTCGAAATCTCCGGATGATAATCGACCTGCGTCAGCAATTCCTATCGAAGAAAAGAAGACTTTTTGTTGGCTTGAGGCAGTACGTGATTGCCAGAGTTTGAAACCCTTGATGCCTCATACAGCCATTGTTAATATCTCTGATCGTGAAGCTGATTTTTTTGAAATGTTTGATGATCAGCATAATAACAGCCCAGGTGTTGATTTACTTGTACGAGCTAAACATGACCGTACCACAACCGGCGAGTACAAACTGTTTGAAACAGCGAGGCGGGCGCAAGCAGCAGCCACTATCGAGATTAAAATACCAAGACAAAGTGCCAGAACTAAAAAAAGCAAACAAAAAGCACGGGCGAAGCGGGTTTCCCGCACTGCACAGGTCTCAATTAGAACCGCACAGGTAGAACTCAATCCTCCGCCATACCACAATGACAAATCATCCGTCAGAATAGGTATTGTTCATGTGAGGGAAGACAACCCGCCGGAGAATGCTGAGACGGTTGAGTGGTTCCTGCTCACAACACTTGATTTACAATCTGTTGAGACAGCAGTCAACTGTGTGAAGTGGTATTGTCTTCGTTGGCGAATTGAAGATTGGCATCGAGTCTTGAAATCAGGTTGCAATGCGGAAGCCCTTGCCAATAAGACTGCTGAACGTCTGAAACGAGCAGTAGCTATAAAACTTGTAATAGCCTGGCGGATTATGCTTATGACCCTCCTCGGCAGAGAAACACCTGAGCTCCCAGCCCATATTCTGTTTTCAGATTTGGAAATTAAGGTACTTGATGCCTGGGCAAAAAAAAAGACTTGCAGTGCCCGATACCCTGGGCGCTGCAGTAAAATTAGTGGCTAAACTCGGCGGGTACCTGGGACGTGCCAGTGATACTCCACCTGGCCATCAGCTGATGTGGCGGGGGTATGCAGTATTGCAACACATGTGCCGTGGATTCGCACTAATAGAGTGAGAAATAATATTAACTTTTATTTGTGGGTAAAGGGCAGCCCTAGCCGCTGAGCGAATGAGAGAAGGAGGAGGCTATTCACCAAACAATTACTACCAACGGTTAGGTGAAGTTCTTGGCGATAAAGAAGAAAAACTGGTATATAATGCGGTTCTACAAGCATCCAGAGATTAGGCAAAGCAGGCTATCCCTGCCATTTACCCACAAATAAAAGTTAATATTATTTCTCACTCTATTAGTGCGAATCCAAGGAACATGTGTTGCAATACTGCATACC
>CAXMTO010000015.1:0-27684 GCA_964196355.1 uncultured Myxococcota bacterium | reverse complement strand
TTAGAGCTGATGCTTGACCTCCAGAAAAAAATCAATATGAGCATCATGATGATCACCCACGATTTGGGAGTTATTGCTGAAACAGCCGATCGGGTGATAGTTATGTATTGTGGAAAAATCGTGGAATCGGGAGATGTACGTACCATTTTCCATGACCCGCTTCACCCGTATACCCGCCAGCTCATGGAATCCGTGCCCAAACTGGATTCAGATCAGGGAAGACTCCAGGAAATTCCAGGAACCGTCCCCAGCCTTCACAACCTTCCCGTCGGATGTGATTTCAATCCGCGATGCGGCAGAGCAGTTGCAGAATGCCGGTTGAAAAAACCTTCTTTGGCAGAAGTCAAGCCGGGACACATTGTGGCCTGTGATATTATAGCGGAGGAAGTAAAATGAATCAGGGACCGCTGCTTCAGGCAAATTGTGTAAAAAAGCATTTTCAACTCAAACGCACGTCTCTATTCGCCCCTCCTGAAAAAGTTTATGCCGTCGATGGTGTGACACTGGATCTTCGAGTCGGTGAAACCCTCGGGCTCGTGGGAGAGTCAGGGTGCGGAAAATCCACCTTTGGGCGAACGATTCTTCGCTTACTGGATCCAAGCGCCGGCACTATTTCTTTTGACGGGCAGGATATCACCCATCTGGAAGGTTCGGATCTTAAAAAACTCCGTTCCCAGATGCAGATTATTTTTCAGGATCCGTATTCATCTCTTAACCCACGTCTAACAGTACTAAGCATCGTAGGGGATGCTTTGAAGGCGCATGGGATGGCCGCCAACAGTGAAATTGCCGATCGTGTGGTTGAAATACTGGAAAAGGTGGGGATTAGGCGTGACAAGCTTCGGGCATTTCCACACGAATTCTCAGGCGGTCAGAGACAACGTATCGGTATTGCCCGGGCATTGATTCTGCAGCCGAAGCTTATTATTTGTGATGAACCGGTATCTGCACTGGTTGTCAGCATCCAGGCCCAGGTCATTAATCTCCTGTCGGATCTTAAATCCGAGTTCCAGTTAAGTTATCTCATGATCGCCCACGATCTGAGCGTGGTAAACCACGTTTCAAACCGGGTTGCAGTCATGTATCTGGGCAAAATAATTGAACTCGCCAGCAACCATGAGCTTCTCGCCAATGCACTACATCCCTACACCCAGGCGTTGATTTCTGCAATTCCGGTACTGGATCCGGACCGCAAGAAAGAGAGGATCATCCTGCAGGGGGATCTGCCCAGCCCCGTCAACCCACCTTCCGGCTGCCGGTTTCACACACGGTGCTGGAAAGCAATGGAAATCTGTAAAACGACAGAGCCCAGGTGGGTGGAAATCGAACCGGAGCATTACACCATGTGCCATCTCCATGAAGCCTGCCGACCGGCAGGTAACTGAGTACTGTAACACCCCACGAGGGGGTATAAGTACCATGGTGGTATATCTGAACGTATAATTTTAAAATACATTACTTAGTTTCTTGTCTTTTTACAGGATTTCTGGAGCAAGGTGCTAAAAATTGCTGTTGTGTTTATGCGAGTGCGCCAACTATATGGCTGATTAACTCAGTGGCTTTCTCCTTGTTGATCCAGCGAGCCACCAGGACCAGATCATTGTCGGGGTCTATCCAAATAATGCTGCTGCCGGCGCCACGGGCGGCATAACTGGACTCGGGGGCTGCAGGCCATTCGCGGTTGCCGGTATTGAGCCACCAGAGAAACCCGTATCCTGTGTTGATAGGGCAGGGTGTACGCAGGGCTTCGGTCCAGCCTGCCGGCAGATAGCGCTTATCGTTCCACATACCGTTACGGTGAATCAGCAGCCCGAAACGGGCATGGTCATAGCTGTTGATCTGAAGACCACCACCCCAATGGGTACCGCCAGGAACCGACTGCATGCGACTGCCGTCGATTTCGATAAAAGAGTTGCGGTAACCATGCCAGCTCCAGCTCTGCGATGACCCAATTGGGTTCATGACACGTGCTTTTAGGATTTCGGGCAGGGGTTTTTTGAAGGCATAGAGCAGAGAAAGAGCCAGAAGGTTGACGCGCACATCGTTATATTCCCAGAAAGTACCCGGGGGTTGGAGGTCACGATGCTCGCCCTTGCGACTGTTATCTGATCCTGGCCCCACCTGCCTGTTACGGTCTACCAGGTCCGGCTTGTCCCACAGCGTTCCTTCCCATTCACTGGTCTGGTTGAGCAGGTGACGCCAGGTTATACTGCTGTTGTGTGCAGAGGCGAAATAATCGCCCGGCACGGTTTCGGCGACGCGTGCATCGATATCCCTGATCAGACCATCTGCCAGGGCAATTCCGGCCAGCACCACAAGGTAGCTTTTTGCGATGCTGAAGGTCATATCAACACGGCCCGGGTCACCCCATTGTCCGACGATACGTCCGCCTTTGAGCAGGAGACCGTTGGTACCGCCGCGTGGCTTGAAGGGACCAAGCGCTTCATTCCAGGGAGGTTTTTCGAACTGGCTCAATCCGGGAACGTTGCCAGCCTTTTCAAGATCACGGGGCCAAGGCGATTCGTGATCCTTAGCGAAAGCAATTGCTTCGTTGAGGCGAGTTTGGTCGAAGCCGGCTTCCGGCGCTGAAAGAGCTTCCCAGTTTTCATCACTTTGTGGGCAATATTGCATATTCCTTACCTTGTTTATTGATGGTGTGTTAGCCCGCATTTCTCATGAACATTGTGTGAATTTTCTGAAAGTGTTTTCATTGTAGCAGCTTGCCTTGCCGGCATCGATCGCAGCCAGGATATAGTCGCAATGACTATCCGGCGGGCTGGCGATATAGATCATATCAAAGGAAGGGTCACTGAGTATCTGACCCGCGTTTTCGGTGATGGTCAGGTCAGGCCAATCAGTGGTGGCAATAGCGCGGGATGTCTCGCTTGGGTCCCAGGCGGAGGCGACAGTAAAGTGGTTATGATTTTGCATCTCAGCGAGAAACTGCCTGCCGATACCGCCTAGGCCAATGATTCCAGCTTGAATTTGTTGCATATTTCCCCTAATTTATCTGTATATTTTCTGTCAATCTATATTTTCCTCAAAATTCATGGGCATACTGCAAAGAATTCAGGATTTTTTACCGTTAACCGGTGTCAGTACCTTGCTCCTGAACTTCTGTAATAAAAAACAAGAAATAGAGGAATGTCTTGTGAAATTATGTTGTTAGATATATCGCCATGGTACTTATCCCAACTCTTCCCGTTTATCGGGGTTAGGTTGTCAAAATATTAAAGATTTATCGTGGTTGGCGCGATTCACTGCCAACCACAACCCAAGACGGTCCCATGAATCCGAATCAGTTGTTAAATTACCATACCTGTAGTTCCTGAACAATTCTATTGTGAGGGCTTATGAATAAGTAAAAATGCAAATACACGTAGAGTTTGAAGCAATTCAGGGTCCACCTCGAACCCTACAATATAACCCAATTGACATAATGTTTTTGAAAAATGCGAGCTATAGACATCTACCCGACATGGTCTCAAAAAAAGAGTACCTAAGACCCGATTCCTCCCGATGTCTGCTGTTGCTCATCAGGATACTGGATTACAAAGAGAGAACAGGAGGCCACCATGCACCTTCAGCGTTACATTGAATCCGTCAATTCAGGTTTGAGATAATCGCCCTGTATGCATGAATATTAAATGTATCATATGTATTAGACTTCGGCAAAATCAGTAACTTTAATCTCATGCACTTTTAAAATAATCTGAATAGGAGCCATACACATGAAGAAAAATAATGCAGCTTTGACTATTATGCCGATTGAGGCGGGTACATCTGCCGTTTTTGCTCGAAAAGACAATCATGGAAATGATGGAGGTTATAAAAATGAAAATAACAACACGCCGCGCTACCATGGGGGTCGTTGCGGTCGAACCATTTTAAAAAGCATTAACAAAAAAATAAAAATCTATGGAATTCTGATTGCCGTCCTTGTCAGTACCCTCCTCACTGGGTGCTATATGTATCCTCCTTCCGGGGTGGGGATTTATGTTCCTCCTGTTGGGGTAAGTGTATATACTCCACCTCTGCATTATGGTGGGCCTCACTACAGACCGCATCATTGGCGCAGGCACAGACCTCACCGTTGGCACAGATAAAAAAAGCACACTCCAAGTTCCTGTGACGAGCCTTTCAGGTCGAGAACTCTTGTCGAAATAATTCCGGAAAAATCTTTACTAGGTTAGCGAAGACCACAGCGAATAGACAGCGATTGCCGCTAGAGCGAGTGAGGATGTCAAAAGGAGACCTCGTCGGCCGCGAGAAAACCGAGAAAGGAAGTTGTTCCCACAAGTACAATGAATAGGGCAAGACTGAACAACATCACAGAGTAGAATGACATTACAAGCGCTATAGCATGTGCGGGATTTTCAGCCCACGCCTCAAACGTCAGGGGGCCCAGGAGCAGACTCCACCCATTCCCTCAGGAGATTTTCGAACCCCCGGGGGACGTCCACATCAAACACTTCATCAAAACCAAGAGCTATCAACGGGAGAAAACATATCAGAAGGACAAGCAAAAGGGAAAATCCACTGACAAGAGACCTTCCTAATAATCTGTTTTTATAGAATGAAGAAAAGAGTGACAGCAATAAGCCCACAGCTATCGCTATTGAGCTGAACGTGAGGAGCTGTTCCCATATTAAAAATGGGGAATATAGAAGTTCTGCTTTTTGAAAGATATAGAAAATACAAATAGATAGAATAGGAAGGCCTATCCTTCCGCTTGCGAGCATCAGAATAACAAAGGCTGCCCAGAGGATATTGAGTAGAAGATAGTGACTAAAATCACCAAGCTTTCGGACCTCAGCCATTTTTAGCAGAACGGCACTACAGGCACCTTGTGTTGCTTCAGCATGAATTGCAATTTGATCATCAGCCGACACTTCAAGCATCAGTTCGCCAAACTTGCCGATCTGACTTTGAAGAAGATACTCACTATCATTTACATTCAGATATAAATTTACCTCATTTGCTTTGATCCCCTGTTGGCAGGATTTCGTCCTACTGAATTGAGATCTAAAAAGGATATTTGTTGGTTTTTTAAAATTAAAGCTGAGTAAACTGACAAACGTCTCTTCTTGTGAATAACCAAAAAGTACATGGCCTTTGCCTCTGTCCTTCCTATATTTGGAGACGGCGGTCGTATCGTTTCCGCGGTCAGAAAATTGATACTGGTCATTTTTGAGTACTATCGTTTTTTCTTCCTGCAGGTACTCGAGATTGATTCGCTGATTATAAATTATGAGAAAAATGAGACATCCCCATAAGGTCAGAGCGATCAATTTTAATACTCTTGATTGGAGCAACATTATTGGATAAATTTCGTTAGATTTAAGATTGCATAACACTCTCAATAACTTCCAGAGCATTAGGAGAAATTTCGGGGGTATTCAGCCTTGTGCGGAAACAATAAATTTGTCCACTTTTTCTGCTGTGGATGCTAATGTCAGGATTGAATTTCTCCGATTACACTGATCAGAAGATTTGTTTGATAATCGATTCGATGCTTCACCTGTTCAACCAGTACTGTAGATCGCCATATCGGCTCATTGGCAGCTGGTTGCAAGAGTGGAATGGTAGATTTCAAAGTGCTGCCGCAGGAAGGTATTACACCGAGATTCGAAATTGGGTTTCGAATCATAAACCCCAACCTTGATCCTCTGAACTTTGAAGGTATTTTCTATACTGTCGATATTGAAGGGCATAGAGTTCTAGCAGGAGTTTCAGATAATCTTCCAACAGTTGCCCCATACGGAGAAGCAAATATCACCTTGGAAGCAACCGTCGATTTAATCAAAGGTATCCAATTCATCAGTGCTCTGATAAACAAGCCCAGGGATACCTTTAAGTATAGTTTTAACGCGAAATTGGATCCAGGTGGAATTACACCTAAAATTATTATTAAGGAAGAGGGAGAGTTTAACCTGAGAAATGAAATGTAGTTTCCCTGCAAAGACAATATTTTCATCTTTGTTTACATTATGTACTTTAACCACAAGGAGAGAGACATGGAAAAAAGAGCTTATCTCACAAACGCTGACGAAGTGATGGAAACGATTATCAAGGGCGCATTTCTCACCGTTAAGGCAGACGACAAGATAAACACTATGACCATCGGTTGGGCGACCATAGGATTTGTATGGAAAAGAAAAGTGTTCATGGTTGCAGTTAGAGACTCGAGATACACCTTCCAGTTAATGGAAAAAGCAGACAATTTCACGGTAACCGTTCCCACAGACAAAACATACAAAGATGCAGTGATGTTCTGTGGTACGAAATCCGGCAGAGACTACGATAAATTTGAACAGTGCAATCTGCAGCAGAGGCAGGCAATTCACGTGGATTCACCTGTCATTGACATCCCGGGTATTCACTACGAATGTAAAATCATCTACAAATCAGCTATGGATAGCGCTTTGCTTGACAATGAACTTGAGGGACTCTATCCCGCAAAGGATTACCACACGCTGTATTTTGGTGAGATTTTGGCTTGCTATGAGAGCCAGTAATTCATCCTGAGGAGTTCCTGTCCATAAATGGTTTTTTTATCCTGACTTTTCGCTGCTCTTCCGGTGAGCGGGGTACGAGACTCCGAGATATCAGTTTGTATACCTGTGGTTAGATTTCTGAGATTCCTGGGGCCCCTGAGATCGGCCAGGATTTTCTAACACCCCACAAGGGGGTATAAGTACCTTGAAAGTGTTTCTAACATTATGATTTCAAAACAGAATATTTATTTTCTGTCATTCTGTTCAATACCCCTTGAAGGGTGCAAAAAACAAGCAATTCAAGAGTAAGGAACTAACCCGTATTTCTCATGAACTTTTTGCTTTAAACCGCAATATCAAGAACTGATTAGAAGTTGACTAAACCCGCAGATACCAGGCTGTATTTTTTTTAAACGGAAAAGTTCACCCTTCGGGCCAACAGATTTTTCCGCAGCTGCTTCGTTGCCGTGCATTTGTAGTAGTTTACTACGACTTCATGCCCGGCGCCTCGACCTGCGAAAAACTTTGCTGGTGAGAAATCCGGGCTAAATTAAAAGAGTTACAGCAGGAGTTGGGCTCGAGGATGGATTTGAGCTTGCGAACTACATTCCTATCCATGATCGTCCTTGAATCTTTTTAATGATCCTCGAGCTCTACCGTCAGACCTGGTACTGCTAGTTTTTTACTGAACAGGTGGAGACCATAGGAGGCAATTCCCACCATGATCAGATATATTATGGCAACAATAATATAGGTCGGGACCGGAGTGAATAACTGGCTCGAAATCATCTTGGCCTGGCCCATCAGGTCTGGGACGGCGATCAGGAAAATGACCGCCGTGTATTTAATCATAGCGATCATCTCATTTGACCAGGCCGGAATCGCCAGGCGGAAGGCTTGAGGCAGAATGAT
Organism: uncultured Myxococcota bacterium; assembly: GCA_964196355.1. Lineage (GTDB taxonomy): Bacteria > Desulfobacterota > Desulfobulbia > Desulfobulbales > Desulfocapsaceae > Desulfomarina. The sequence goes on along the minus strand of CAXMTO010000015.1, from coordinate 20,275 downwards.
GTGGCAGATGGCCCGGTTGCGACTCATTCCAATGGCTCTGGCGGCCTTCATCTGACCCGAGCCCACAGCCATCATTGCACCGCGAAAATATTCAGCCTGATAGGCACTGCTATGCAGACCCAGGGTGATACAGGCGGCGGCGATCCTGGAAAAGGTGATGCCAAACTGAGGCAGTCCGTAGTAGACCAGGAAGAGTTGCACCAGCAGCGGTGTACCGCGGAACAGAGTAAGATAACCAAACACCAGTCGGTTAATCCATATTCCACCGCTAATCCTCAGAATAGCAAGGGGCAGGCCGATCACGAAACCGACAGCCAGAGAGATAAAGGTCAGAAAGATTGTCAGTTTGGCGCCACTCAACAGATCAGGAAGGATGTCGGCGGCGTATGTGATAAACTCGACCATTATCAGCTCTTGTTCGCGCAGCTCAAGCCGCACCGTCCTCGACTTTGTTCAGCATGGACAGAAATTGCCTTGCCCTGTCACTTCCGGGATTGGTGAAAAACTCGGTCGGTGGCGAATCCTCCATCACATACCCGTTTTCCATAAATATAACTCGGTCACACACCTCCTTGGCAAAACCCATCTCATGGGAAACAACCAACATGGTCATACCCGCCTTTGCCACATCTTTCATTACCTCCAGGACTTCTCCGGTTAATTGAGGATCCAGTGCGGAAGTGGGTTCGTCAAACAGAATGATATGAGGATCCATGCCAAGAGCTCTGGCGATACCAACCCTCTGTTTTTGACCGCCCGAAAGTTGGGCCGGATATTTATCGAGATGTTCGGACATCCCAACCCGCTGCAACTCGTGACGGGCCTTTTCCAGGGCATCATTTTTGGGTATCCCCGCAACTTTGATCATGCCCACTGCTACATTATTGAGAGTGGTTAAATGGTTGAACAGGTTGAACTCCTGAAAGACCATGCCGATACGGCGGCGGACCTTGTCCGGGTTGCCTCCCGGTGCTGTAATCTCCAGATCCTCCAGCCATATTTTGCCACTGGTTGGCTGAGTGAGCAGGTTGATACACTGGAGCAAGGTTGACTTCCCTGTACCGCTTGGCCCGACGATGACGACCACCTCGCTGGGCATCACTGAAAACGAGATGCCCTTCAACACCTCGGTCTGACCAAACTGTTTGTGTAAATCTTCTATTGTTAAAATAGGTTTGACATCCATAATCATACTCACATTTCAATTTTGAACCTGTTTTCAGCGAGATCTAGCATTTTCCCGGCTGCAAGGGTCAAGATCAGGTAGAGAATAGCTGCTGCACCAAAGGCAAGGAATGGCTCCATGGTCTGGGCCGAGATGTATTGTGCCCGGCGCATGATCTCAGGCACCCCTATAACGTAGACCAGTGAGGAATCTTTCAGAACCAGCGTCACCTCGTTTGCCCACGAGGGTATGGCCAGCCGCAGCGCCTGGGGTAAAACAATAACCCTGACAGCCTTGAATTTTCCCATACCAAGTGCCCTGGCAGCAACCATTTGCCCCCTGGGAACGGAGTTGATAGCCCCCCGGAAGATCTCAGTCTGGTAAGCTCCGCTGGCAAATCCCAGAGCAATCGCTCCAGACAAAAGGGGAGTTAAGTCAATCAGTTCGGCGATGACGAAAAAGAGAATGAAGATGATCACAACCACCGGTAAAGCACGAACGATGATAGAGTAGGCAGCAGCGGTCTTGGACAGTACCGGTCCACCGTAGACTCGACAGACCGCCATGGCCGTCCCCAGAGCCAGCCCGAGGCCCAGGGCGATGGCTGTGACCGTAGCGGTTATACCGAGGCCTGGAAGGATGAATTTCAGGGCTTCTATCATCTCACTTATCAGTTACGAAAGAAATTTCTGCATATGGTTATCCATCTTAAGGGCACCACTGAAAAAATGGCAGAAAAGTGTTGAGTCAAGCTTCGTGAAGGTACTTATACCCCCTTGTGGGGTGTTAGGTTAATTTCCAGGCAGGAGTTCACAACTAAAACAATCCATTGTCTTGGGCCAACCCGACGGAGTCACCACCGGGTCAGTCCATGGTGGAAAATTATTTAAGACCGTGTTTCTTGGTAATCTTGGCGATGGTTCCATCACCCTTCATCTCATCGATGTACTTGTTGAACTCGGCCTGTAGACCACTTGCTCCCTCAGGTACTGCAATGCACTGGCCGGATACGACGGTTTCAGTGGAGACCAGGGCGATTTTCAATTTGCCTTTCTCAATCAGTTTTGCAGCCGGGTCAGACTGGATAAACAATACGTCCAGGCGACCGGCAACCACATCAAGGGCAGCATTATCGACACGCTCATAAGAGAAAGCCTGATCTTTTTTCATCTTACCGGTTTCAACCAGATTGGTGAGCATCCATTTTTCCTGAATGGTACCGGTCTGGGCCCCTACCTTGTAAGGCGCAATATCGCCAGCCGATTTAAGTTCTATGGCAGAGTCACTTTTAACCAGGAAGGCGTCGCTGATTTTGCGATAGACGTTGGAGAAGTCAACTTTTTTGTCGCGTTCCGGGCTGTACTGCATGGCAGCCATGACAGCGTTGATTTTTTTTGCCTGCAAGGCAGTAATAAGTGTATCAAAGCCCATGTCTTTAATAACCACTTTGACCCCCATACGTTTGCCGATTTCACGGATGAGATCCATATCAAAGCCGACGAAATTACCTGAAGCATCGACAGACTCGTATGGCGGGTAATCAGCCGAAGTCCCGACAATCAATTTGCCCTCTTTTTTAATGGTCGACAATACATCATCGGCGAATACAGCGGTGTTTACAGCAATTGCCATTACCAGTCCCATGCACAAAGCGAAAATTTTAAGTATTGACTGCGATTTCATCTTTTTCCTCCAGATTGAGTTTACTTTTCCCCGGAGCCATCCCGGGACATTTAATATGTATTCAATAAACCAGGCTGCCAGCCAGCCGGGCTATCTCTCCGATAATATTTGTTTCAAATGTTCAACAAACCGCTGATTTTGCTCTCTTGTTCCAAGAGATACTCTTATAAAATTTGGCAGGCCGAAAACGGACCCGGGGCGGATAATGAACCCCTTTAGCAATAATTCCCGGAACACTCTGTCGCCATCCATGGGGAGTTCTACGAACAAAAAGTTGGCCTGGGATGGCAGCACTTTCAACCCCAGCGTTTCCAGGTCATGGCATGTCTGCACTCTTTCTGATACCACAAGGTCAATGTGTTTCTGGACAAATTCTTGCTCACGCAACATTGCCAAGGCTGCAGCCTGGGCCGGTACATTAACGTTAAAAGGTAATTTGACCTTGCTGATTAATTCTATGATCACCGGGTGAGCAACTACGTATCCGACTCTCAAACCGGCCATCCCAAAGGCTTTGGAAAACGTCCGCAGCCCTATTACCCGATCATCTTTAAAAAGGTAATGATCGGCATGGGCACTTCCTTCGGTGGTCACGAACTCCCGATAGGCTTCGTCAAGCACTATCACTACACGTTCGGGCAGTTTTGACAGAAATAAATCGAAGTCATTCTTTTTAATGATTGGGCCGGTTGGGTTGGCGGGTGAGCAGAGCCAGACAAGCTTCGTTCGTTCCGTAACCCTTTGTAGTATGGCTTCCAGGTCAATGCAGTAGTTTTTAAGCGGAACCCGGTCTACCTCGCCACCGCAAAGGATGGTGGCTGTAGCGTAAGCGTCAAAAATGGGATCAGGCAGTATGCACACATCGCCATGATCGATGAAGACCTGAGCCACCAGCCGGATGCATTCCTCTGCACCATTTCCAAAGGCCAGGCAGTTCGGGTCTACATCGAGCCAGGCCGATAATTCTCGACGCAATCGACGGCAGTGGCCGTCAGGGTAGCGGACAAAATCAGTCGCTTCATCGACGATATTCTGTACAATACTGTCGGGTAGCGGAAGGGCACATTCGTTGGAGGCCAGCTTCACCACCTCATCCAGTCCCAGTTCCTCTTTGACTTCGACAATTGGTTTTCCGGGAATATATGGTTGCAGATCGGTGACACCTTGTCGCGCAGCGGCAACGGGATCAAATTTACCTGAAAGTTTTCTTGTTGGCATTGTTGTTTATTTACAGTCGGTTAGGGTTTTTCACATCCTGTTTTCGTACAGGAAGAGAGTAAAAACTAGACCAATATCAGGTGCAGGTTCAAAAATTTGCTGCTATCCCCTTCAGGACAAGAATGACGACGACACTGTATTCTATTTTGACGTCGGAATCTATACATTTTTGACGGATAAAGGATACCTGTATCCTCATTCTTTTACTTTTTTCGTGAAACGATGCAGCACCTCTTTCAGGTACTGTAACTATTTTAAATTTCGAGAGGACACTCAACTGAATTTCGAACTTTTCACATTTTTCGGAAAAATGATTAAACTCTCTGGCATGATTCAAAATTCGTCTTACCTGTACAGGTGTAGTGCCAAGAAAAAATCTATCAGAAGGGAGAATTCAAAATGCAGGATTTACAACAACGTATTCTCGATATTATACATAAGCCGCAACTTGCTGCCCTGGCAACGGTGACAGAGCAAAACAATCCCTGGGTGCGATATGTACTGACAGTTGGAGGAGGGGATTTTGGGATTCGATGCGCAACCTTTGTTGAATCTCGTAAGGTTAAGCATATTGAGAACAATCCTAATGTTCATTTGACCTGCGGTGTCAGCAGCCTCCAGGAAATGCAGCCATATCTGCAGATTCAGGGACTAGCTCGCGTAACCACCGACAAAGAAGAACGTCATGGATTCTGGAATGATATGCTCGCTCCAATCTTTGATGGTCCGGACGATCCGAAATATTGTCTCATTGTTGTCGAACCGTATCGCATAGAATATTGCACACCAGGATCCTATGAACCTGAGGTATGGACAAAATAACTCTTATTTGAAGTATCCTCAGTATTAAGGTTTGGGCAGGCGGCAGGTCTGCTTTGTGTGCGGATCTGCCTTTTGTCTATGACCGGGCAATCTGTTTGTTGTTTTATATAAAGATTGACTAGACTTTATCCTTAATCTGCTCCCAGACAGCCGCCACTCCTTCGACAAAGCCCCGGGCGTATCCGTCGAGGCTGAAACCGGGTCCGTATTCCCTTTCTAGATTTGCGGCTGAATCTTCAATTTCCAGGCATAGATCAGGGTCAATTTTTTCCACTGTTTTTTTCAGAGAATCGTAATCAACCATGAATGCCTTGCGGACCATGTGCATGTCACTCATGGCGACGAACGGTTCATATTCTATCCGCTCATCAGAGATGAACATCTTCGCATCCTGCTTACCCGCTTCGATAAATTTTGTTTCCTGCTCCATTCCAGCCTCACTTAAAAACGTAATTAGTACCTTACTCTAGAAACCCTGTCATAATGAACAAGAAACTGAGTAATGCGTTTTAAAATTAAATGGTTAGAAATATTTCCAAGGTACTTATACCCCCTTGTGGGGTGTTAGATCATCTGTAGTCTGTCATTAAATAAATGACAAAACGGTTATTTAAAAAGATTAACAATTAAAAAAGGGCCTGTTGTCATCAGACAACAAACCCTTTTTCGGAGGCTAAAAAGCCCCAATCACGATTCACCTAAAGGTATCACAATTTTTCATAAATATCCAGCTCTGATCGAAACAATTGCAAATTCCTGGGTTAACATATTAAGGTTGAAAATAGTCATATTGGGCCTCAGTTATTTTTTTGTTGCCACAATCTGGTTATAACGGAGACGAGTTCCTCCTGGCTTGGTATGAACGATTCATACACTAGCTGCTCGTCAATAGCAATTGAAGGCAAACACTTCCCTTTTAAGGCTAAAAACCGGGAGTTGCCCTCAAGGGTCCTCATATCCCATTCATGGACTTCAATACATTCTTGAATTTCCAGCGGCAGCTCCTGTACCGACTTTGCCATATAGACACAGGCGAGTCATTGCTTAAAGTCCGTTAACAGAACATCAATTTTCACTTTTTTCATTATCATTGCCCTGAACATGTTCAGAAATAACTTCTTCGATCGCTTCTTCAAGCATCGGTTGAGGAGGGATAGTCTCAAAAAACAGCTGGCCATTGATAAACAGGGATGGGATTGGGGCGATACGCATTTTTTTATAGACACCATCTTTTCCGAACAGGGCGACGGATAGTTCTAGAAAACGTTTCTTGCCTTCATCTTTCATGATATCGACTCTATGATATTCTACACATGACGAATATTTCGGTAAGATTTCACGGACCGCCTCGTCCATATATTGACAGATCAGGCAATAGTCTGCTTTGAACATAACCTCGATAATTATTTTTCCCTTGGCAGGTGTCATTTCGATGCTACATTTGAGTAAGTTGGCTAAAAGGCTGCAAAACTTCTCTCGCGGACCAGTTTTCACCTCCCAAGGTTGCATGTAAATTATCTATTGCTGCAATAGTTCCTATGAAAACGATCATATTTTTGTGGCTGATAGTTGCTGTTTCTCTCGCATCCCTGGTATAGGGTTCAAGTTTCCAATCTCCCATTACATAGTTAAAGAGGTGGAGTATCTCTCTTCCCTGTATGAAACCTTTTGCACGAACGATGGAAGGTGGCAGTTCTTCTGCCATCTTTTTGATCTCATCGAGGTTTTTGCCGTGCCAGACATAGGTAACGGAGGCGAGCTGGTCTGGGGGAGTTGCTTCAAGTTCCGGGTTCTCTAAAATGGTGCTGATAAAGTCTTCGAGTTCTTGAGGAGATAATGTCTCGGCTGGAATACTCTCTGAATCGTTTGCTTCTTGTTTGTTTGACATAAAAAGAGAGGGAAAGGTTTCCAGTGGAATGTCAGCATAGGTGGTTTCAAAAATTCGTGGGGCAGGATGGTGTTCAGCAATAATGTCCTTTATTTTTCCCACAATCTCTCTGTCTGCCGCGTCTGATTTATTGATAATGAAAACGGTGGAAGTAGATAACTGTTTTTCAACCGAAGCAAAGACTTCGAATGCTTCAAGAAAATGTGGAGCATCGATAATACAGAACTGTTCAGCAAACTCGAAACGATTAGCAAAGATTGGTAATTGCAGGTCTCTTTTCAGATCGGCGGGATTTGCTACTCCCGTCGATTCAATAATCAGTAGATCAGGTTTTATTTTATCGTTTAATTCATAAAGACCCTTAATGAAGTCTGTCTTCACACATACGCAGAAAATGGATCCCCGGCTGATTTCCATCATATCAATATCATCACCTTCGACGAGGGTCCCATCTATACCTATCTCTCCAAATTCATTCATTAAGACGGTAAGTTTCAGATCTTTTGGGAAATTGTTGATGATTCTATTCAGAAATGTGGTCTTGCCGCTCCCCAGAAAACCGGTAATGAGGACTACTGACGTGGTTCCGCTCATGTTTTTAAAATCCATAACATTCAATTAACACCCTTCAAGCGGATACTGAAAAGAGTGCAGGGTTTTTACCGTTTACCGGTGTTAGCTGACTTTAGTATTCAAGCCAGCCCCAGCTTTCTTTAGGTTTTCATTGAGTTTGCTGAAGTCAAATCCCTTTTCGCGAGCTTTTTTTAGGGAATCGACAATGGCAGCAGGAGCCCTTTGAGTCATCTCATCTATGAGTTCCTCGTACTGAGGAATAAGGCTTTCGAAAACAAGGTCGCCTTCAATACATATTGTAGGAAGTACCTTTCCCTTTAACTCTGTGAATTTTCCAATGCCTTCTTGAGTCTTAATAGACCATTCTTTGTATTCAATAATAGCCTGGACCTCATCGGGCAAGGCGGCGATTGACTCCATCATGTACCCGCAGGCGGCGCATTGGACGCTGTCTAGGGTGAGCACGTCTATAGTAATTTTATCTGCCATTTTTTCTTTCCCTCTTAATGCTTTGCTACCACGATTCAGGATATTTGGCATAATGTGTTTCAAACCAAGTTTTTGCTTCCAGTACCTGCTCTATATGTTCCGCCGGAACATCAAAAGGCATGTCTCAGCCGGGGGCAAAGGTAAAGCCGATATGACCTCCAGAAGCAAGGCTTACAAGGGCATCCTCCCTTGGTGAAAGAAGGCCAAGGCTGAGGGCCAGGGTCAGTTTAAGGTTTCCGCCAAAGCCTTTGCCATACTCTCTAGCGATATCACGGACAAAGTTCATATTGAGCTGTTCGTCAATAGCAAAGCCGTGCGTATCCAACTCACACACGTCTCTCAATACCTTGGTGGCATTACCACAGATGAAGAAACTTGAGGTGCAACCAGCGTCGTTGATTACTGAGGCGGCTTCTTTGACATACGGAGTGACAAATTCTTTAAATGTTGCCGGTTTAATCTGAGATGCTACGGGATCAACGATTGCAATAATTTCACAACCCATGTCAACGTAAAATTGGGCAGCTGCAGCTCCTGCTTTAGCCGCGCATTCCATCACACTATGGACAAACTCCTTGTTTTTATAGACGTCTGTGAAGATGCGGACACCTGCCAGATGTGAAGCAAGGGTCAGGGGACCGCAGATTGCGCCGATTAAAGCACAGTCCAACTCATCTAGTTGGGGTTTTGCGATCTTTGCCGCCTCAAAAAGTATAGGCCAGCGACCTGAGCCTTTGGTGGGTAATTTAATACCTGCCTCTTCCGGGGTTTTGTCAGAGCAGGGGTGAGTATTAACAGAAGGTACGTTGTCTTCCCACCACTCAAGCCCACAGCCAAGAGAATGGGCTTCAACCGATAGATCAAATACTAAAGGAATACCGTCAGCTTTATACTTTTTAGCAGTTTCTACAAGGCCTCTAGCCAGCAGTTCAGGGTCTTGTAAATAAGTGTCTGCCCGCTCGCCAATGAGAAAAGCACAATGCACGCCGGCATAGGGTACCCAGGGGGCATCTTCTGTTCTTTTCCCCCTAATAGCATCAATAAGTTTTTGTTTTGCCATCTAATATCTCCAATTAAACAAACTACATTAAATGTTTTTCACTACAATATCAGTGCAACTATATGCATGTTTACGTATAAAAACAGAGTAAATCACAGATAAACGAGAAGAGAACTTAACCGATTATATGCATCCGTAACTATGCTCAATATTTGTTATACTTCTGCCTAGGTTACTTAAGACTCAGGTTCAAGCGGTTTTCAAGCCTTTCAACCAGCAATGAACATGGCAGGGTTAACGCTAAATACATAACCGTAACCACAGTCCAGATTTCAATGGTATGCAGGGTGCTTGTCATCAGTTCAATACCCTGAAAACATAGTTCTTGGATTGAAATGACCGAAACAATTGAGGAATCCTTAATCAGGGAAATGAATTGGCCAGCCATGGGGGGCATAATACGCTGGAAGGTCTGGGGTAAAATAATGTGCCGCATCTGCTGGTATCGGGTAAGTCCCAGAGCATGGGAAGCCTCCCATTGTCCTCTGTCAATGGACTCGATTCCAGCCCTTACAATCTCGGTGATGTACGCCCCCTCAAAAATAGCAAGTGTCATCAGCGCTGCAAAAAATGCAGTAAGGTAACCTGGTTTAGCAAAGATTAACGATACCAGGTTTTGACCTTCTGGAGAAAGAGAATAGGCCCATTCATCAATCTCCAGTGGAGCTAAAAGCTGATCACCTACAAAAAAATAGGCTATGAAAATTATGATCAGGGGGGGAAGGTTGCGCATGGTTTCAACATACGTTGTTGCAAGCCACCTGAGAAAAAGGATGTTGCTGGTTTTTGCAATACCGCTGATAACGCCAAAAACAGTGGCAAGGAGAACTCCCCAGAAGCTGAGCCTGATGGTCGTATAAAAACCGGTCAGCAGGATGCCGGAAACCCATTCATTATTTTTTGCATCAAAACGATAGATGAATTGAGGAATAGCACCCCAGGCCCAGTTATAGTTCAACCCAACTTTTACGCGGTAGGCAAAAAATAGACAGAGGAGCAATAGAAAAGAACCTACCACCAGGTCTGTAACGGTTAACGGGAATTTTTTTCTCATGTAATCAGACATCCATCAGCAAAATTTCAAAATCCTCGTAAAGACATGGATGTGGTGCAGCTGAGGGCAGCACCACGTCCATATTAACCGGGCAACGAGGCCGCCATAACGTACGTTCTATTCAAGCAATGAAGCCCACTCCATACTGCGCCACCAGTAAGCAGCTTTTTCTTCTAAGAAGCCTTCCGCTCTAACCACTTCAATCCAGTTGTTGAGATAGGCCAGGGTATCCGGATCTCCTTTACGAACTCCCATGCTGATCGGTTCTTTCGTCAAAGTACCTTCAACGAGAGCTAGTGTTTCCGGGTTTTTAGCAACGAGCTGTGCAGGTTCGGGTAGGGATTGAATTATTGCTGTCGCTTTCCCGTTTAAAAGTTCCTGAACCATGGAGCCGTTGTCGGAGAAAAGTCTTTTCTGAGCTTTAGGCAAGAATTTTTTCGCAGTTTCAGCTGCAGTCACACCGACGCGGGATAAAACGGTGTACGCTGGGTCATTAAGATCCAATGGAGTTTTGATTTTATCCACATAGTCTTTATGGATGCAGATTTGTGTGCCGGTAAAGTCATATGGTTGAGTAAAATTGATTTTCAATGCTCTTTGCGGAGTGCCCATCATACCTGCAATGACAAGGTCAAATTTTCCGGTAAGCAGAGATGGAATCAAGCCGTCCCATTTAGTTGGAATGAACTCTATCTCAATGCCCATATCTTTTGCCAGTCTTCTGGCAACATCAATTTCAAATCCTACCCATTCTCCTGTTTTGCTCTGCATTGCCCAGGGTACAAAGGTGGCCATGCCTACTTTAAGCTTTCCCCTTCTGAGGGCTTTTTCAATTGTGCTGGTTTGAGCGAGTTCCTGTTGTACTTTTGAGGCTGCAAAAGCGGTTGGAATGCTGAATGCCAGCATCAAACAGATTACTGCAAAGGTAATTCTGGTAAAACTATGTTTCATGTCAATCTCCAGTTTGAAATGTTAATCTCCACTCCTCACCATTTGCCAAAATTCGCGTTTACCACCTCCCTTTTTGGATGAAGTTTTTAAATGCTTAATCTGAAATGTTTAACACTTAAAAAGCTTTTGCCGCAGGTTTGACTTTCAATCGACGATTGGCTTAGCTTCTTGTTTTCATCAGGCAGTTTATAAAATCTGGCTGAGGAAAAGCTTTGTTCTCTCTTCTGCCGGGTTCGAGAAAAAATGTTCTGCTGTTCCTCCTTCGACGATTTTCCCTAGATCCATAAATATCACCCAGTCACTCACCTCCTGAGCAAAGCCAAGTTCATGGGTAACACAGATCATTGTCATACCTTCTCTGGCAAGGGTCTTCATAACTTCGAGAACCTCACCAATCATCTCCGGGTCTAAGGCACTCGTAGCTTCGTCAAACAGCATCACCTTTGGTTTGAGAGCAAGGGCTCTTGCAATGGCAACCCTCTGTTGTTGACCACCTGAAAGCTGCCCGGGATAAGAGGCAATCTTGTCCTGAATCCCTACTTTTTCGAGCAGTTCCATGGAAACGTCTTTTGCAACTGAGGTTGAACTCTTACGCACCAGCTTTTGGGCGAGCATCACGTTTTCTAGAACAGTCATATGCGGGAAAAGATTAAATGATTGAAAAACCATCCCCATTTCCCTGCGAATCTTTAATCTATTGTGTTTGTTGTGGTCTAAAGGGATTCCATCGAAAATAATATCACCCGAATCAATCTCTTCGAGTCCGTTTAAACATCTCAGGAAAGTCGATTTTCCTGATCCCGATGGACCAATGACAACCACAACCTCTGCTCTACGGATATTAGTGGAAAAGTTGCTGAGGGCCTTTACACCGTTTGGGAAGGTTTTGCAGATATCTCTAACATTGATGATATAGTCTCCAAACTTCTTTTCGGTCATGGGTCCTCTCAAATTGTATTGTTATTTCCGGTTAATTGTGCACTTTGAATTTTCTTTCCAACAGCGCCACTAACTGAGATAAAGATACAGTGACAACAAGATAGATGCCGGCAATAGTAAAATAGATTTCAAAAGTCAGGAATGTCTCTGCTACTATAGCGTTAGCCTGCATGGTCATCTCGTACACGGCAATAACACTGACAAGCGACGAGTCTTTTATGAGCGAAATTGTCAGGCTTGTAAGTGGAGGCAGTACTCTGCGAATTGCCTGTGGGAGAATCACCTTACGGTATGTGTCAAAGCGGGTAAGGCCGAGGCTGTGACAAGCTTCCCATTGCCCCTTGTGTAGAGAAACTATTCCAGATCTATAGATTTCAGACGCATAGGCACCCTCGAACAGGCTCAAAGCCAGAATAGCTGCAAACAGACGATCTATTCCAAGGACGGGGGCAACAACAAAATATATAAAAAAGAGTTGGACGATGAGAGGGGTGTTTCTTGCTACTTCCAGGTAGATACGGGCAAAGGTCCTGCCTATGATTGAATCTGACAAGCGCAGCAGTGCCGTCAAGAGGCCGATAATATAGGTGAGGATCATACTGATCCAGGTGATATGCAGGGTTATTTTTAATCCTTCCAGAAGAGGGCCGAGTGTGAAAGTACCATCCTGGAAAGTGTAAAGATATTGGGCTACCCGGTACCATTGCCAAAAATAACCTTGTTCGGAAGCACCGCGCAGAATCACATAGATAATCCCCGCCATTACAAAGAGGTAGACAAAAATGTCTTTAACAGGCAATGCCCAAAGACCCGGTGAGCTTTTCCCAAGTGAGAGGATGGGAAGCTTTGCGCTCTCTGTATGGTCATTTTTCATTATCTATTCCTTGAACCTTAGGGCGGGTTATTCAATGGTCTGTTATCATCGAAGATTGTTGAATGATTCCATTTGAGACAAGTATACCCGATTGAATTTCATTTTCTAGCAATTAGTACCTTACTCCATAAACCCTGTCATAAAAAACAAGAAAGCAAAGAACTTCTTTTAAAATTAAATACATGGTTATACCACCAAGGTACTAATAGCAGCTTGTATTAAAGGTTGTTTTTTACAGGTGTAATTTGTATTTCCACGGATTTCATAAGGGGAAAACCATCAATTGGGTCATTCCGGTCATCGTGGGTGAGAAGGTTTATATTGCTCTCTTTCCACCCGTGGGTGACCTGCATTACGCCAGGAAAGAGGGCAGATTCGTGGACCACTTTTACAGGAATATCTACAGACCCCACTGAAGATGTTACAGTTACCATATCCCCCGATTTCACGCCTAACTTATCGGCATCAATGGGATTCATTTCTATGTCGGGATGAGGGATTGCAGTCCGACACCTTTTAAAATTACGATTACGCCCATGGGTGTAGAACACCTTTCTGGCTCCAGTTACGAGAACATAAGGGTACTCAGGGTTTGGAGAGTCCTTATATCGGGGCGGAACATATTCAGGCAGGCCAGGATACCCATACCCCTTCAAGTAGGTTGAAACAAATTCAAACTTACCGGAAGGGGTTGGTAAACCATCGGTTTTATATTTCTGGTAACGTCGTGGTTTGAATTCATATCCTTCAGGATGGTCTAAAAGATTCTGTATAGTAATACCCGAATCTTTTAAGAGCCATGCATTAAGCTCCTCTCTATCCTTCCAGGGGAAGTAATGTTCTACTCCCAGCCTGGACGAAAGTCTCTTCCAGAAAGTGTATTCATCGTCACAGTGTGGGAAGCTGACAATTTTTTTAGAGAGACTGAGGATATGATGGATAGGGTGGCAGTGGAGCTCAGACTGTTCCAGAAAGCTTGCTCCAGGCAATACATAGTCTGCAAGTTCCGCAGTTTCGGACATGAATATGTCTCTGACTACAAACAACTCCAATGCTTTGAGGGCCTTGAGGACTTTCTTGCTGTTTGGGTTGGTTAAAGCCGGGTTTGCGCCTCCCAGAATCATGCCTTTAAGCTGATAAGGCTTTCCGCTCAGGATCGTATCCATGGCGGTCATAGTGTGGCATTCCTTCCTGAAGTCGTACAATACCGGGTATTTATCTGCACCAATAGGGCCCAGATGGCGTAGCGGTTGCTTTTTATACAGGGTCAGCTCACTCAAGCCCGGTTTTTCTGCGGTAAAATTTCCTCCTTCATGGTCCAGATTACCAAGAAGTCCGTCCAGGCAGGCGATTGCACGTATATTATTTATCCCATTTTCGTGGTGTTCCAACCCGTTGCCAACGTACACGCTCACCTTGGGTCGGCAATTTCCTATCATTCTGGCGAGGTGTACAACTTTTGCGGCCGGCACTCCGGTCTCTTTTTCTACCCGTTCCGGAGTAAACTCCCGCACATACCTGGCATAGGCTTCAAAGCCGAAACTGTAATGCTCAATGAAGGAGTGACAAATTGTATCATCTTCGATAAGTTGCCTTGCAATGCCATGTGCCAGAGCACCATCTGTGCCGGGAAGAATAGAGACATACTCATCAGCCTGTCGAGCAATGGCCGAAAGCCGGACATCAATCACGATGAGTTTTCCGCCCTTTTCCCTCCCTTTTAGAATTGACTGGGTTAAATTGGGTTGAGAGTAGGGTGGGTTGCTCGCCCAGATGACAGCGCATTTGGAATTGTTAAAATCCTGCGTTGCCCAATCTCCGGTAACCAGAACGTAGCCCAGCCATCGACCAGCGTAGCAGGCAGAGTCGTTGGAAAAATAATTTGGCGAGCCTATGGCATGGATAAAACGGCGAGAGAGTTCCTCCTGGGTCAGAAAACCTAAGGCTTCCCCTTTCCAGACACTCATGGCACGGTCTCCCCATTTCGTCTGGATTCGTTTTATTTTTTCAGCAATTTCGTCGTAAGCCTGATCGAGTTCAATTTCTTCCCAACCGTTGTCTTTGCGTTTGAGTGGTTTTAATATTCGGTCAGGAGCATTGACAAGATCCACAGCCAGCCTTCCTTTTACGCACAGTCGGCCATGGTTCCATTTATGTTCTCTGAGTCCGGTAATGTCGACAATTGTGCCATTCTCAACATAGACATTGATGCCGCAACGGTTGTCACACATCCTGCACAGGGATGTATAGTGGCTTTTATTGGGTATTGGTTCTCCCATAATTGATTTATATAAAAAGCTAAGTTAATTTCCGTCGATTGACAGGTTATCAAGAAACCGTTGGAATATTTCCCGGTTATTCAGGCAGGCTTTTTGGTCGGTGGTGTATTGCAGTGCCCCGGATATACAGAAATTTACACAGTTTGGTTCACCTTTGCAGAGATTACATTTTCGACTGACCATATTGATTTTATCAAAATGAATATTGCCGAATGGGCATGCCAGGATACACATTTTACATCCGGCACAACGTTCACTGTTAATCTCTAGAGCGCCGGTTATTACGTCTTTGGAAATTGCTGCTGCCGGGCAAATTTCTAAACACCAGGCGTCGTCACAGTGCATGCAGGTTTGTGGAAGACAGATCTTAACATTTTTATGATATTCGACCCTGATGTTAGAGTCCTCTCTGTTAAAATCTCCTGTCTGTCGAAATGAGCAGGCGTATTCACAATTACGACATACAACACATTTCGTTACATCCATCGTTATGAAACGCATGGGCAAATTCCCTTCAATCCAAAAACAATCTCATGAATCGTATAACCCAACTCAAAGCGGTCGCACAACGACAATGAAAGTTCGAACACCCCACAAGGGGCTTTGAGTTTAACAACAGCTACTATTTAACAAAAGCCTCATGGTGCTGCGATATATTTTTTGCCAAATTTTCTTTTAGCATTCCCAGGTTACCCTGTAGTCGAACTTTTTCTCTGATCAAAGGCCTTAATAAACCAAGCGTAGATACAAGCTCAGCTCCGCCAACACAGGTAGCACCGATAGGAAAACCGTCTTTGAGGACAATCTTCAAATAACTATCGTCGG
Source organism: uncultured Myxococcota bacterium (assembly GCA_964196355.1). Lineage (GTDB taxonomy): Bacteria > Desulfobacterota > Desulfobulbia > Desulfobulbales > Desulfocapsaceae > Desulfomarina. Next base: position 4,455 of record CAXMTO010000015.1, on the reverse strand, counting down.
GCAGAGTTTCATCAACCCAGTTCTCATTGCCTTCAGCGCCAGAGAATTCTCCCATGGAGGCCACTGTTACATCGAACATCTGGGTGACGTTCATGTTCAGGCTGCCTTTATAGTTTGTTTTACTCATCGCCATGCAGCTCCCCGCTATTCGACCTGTTTCAACTGCGGTTGGCCAAAGAGGATGAACCACCGGTTTGGTTCCGGCAAATGATGGAACCTGAGCTACGTCTCCGGCAGCAAAAATTCCCGGACTGGATGTCTCCATCTGTCTGTCAACGAGAATCCCATCATCAATTTCTATCCCTGTATCTTCTAGAAAACTGATGTTTGGTTTGACACCTGTACCAACAAGTATAAAATCGCTGATTATTGATGTCCCATCATTAAAATTGAGAAGAATTCTGTTGTCATCTGTATGCTCTACCTTCTCGGTCAAGGTATTCAGCCGAAGCTCAACTCCAGATTGTTTCATGTGGGAACTCAGCAATTCTGCCCCGCGAGCGTCTAAAGCTTTGGGCATTATGCGACTCATTAATTCGATAACAGAGACCTTCATTCCCCTGCTGAGGGCAGCACAGGCTCCCTGCAGGGAAACAAATCCAGAACCCAGTACGGCCACGTGCTTGCCTTTTTTGAAACAGGAATTTAGCCGACGGCCATCTTCGAGGGTCCAAAGGTGATGGATACCTTCGCCAGATAATCCTGGTATGGCCGGTTTTGTAGGAGATGAACCAGTTGTGATCAGAAGCTTATCATAGGGAACGTGGCTTCCATCTGCTAACTTGACAGCTCGCTGTTCCGGTAAGAGTGAAACAACCTCTTTTTTTATAAATTCTACATCTAATCTATCGTAATAGTTTTTATCTCGAATAAAAAGGTTGCCATAAGGAACTTTTCCTCGCAGATAATAGGGGAGCAAAACCTTAGAGTATGGTCTGTAACTTTCTTTTGCAATCATGGTCACAGAAGAGGAACTGTCCAGTTTTCTAAAGGTTTCGAGGGCGCTCATCCCTGCTGCGCTATTGCCGATTATAACTATTTGCATATGTTTTTTCTGACTTTTCCCCCGTATTCCCACTAGGCCATTAAACGAAATTGGCAATTTCGCATTCTGCATGAGTTACATTTGTTTTTTGTCTGTTTTGGGGGCGTTTTGGTCAACACCAAAAAGAAAGAGACTGATTTTGTTGGGATCATGATATTTGATGAATTCAAAGAGACGCCAACTGAATCGTTGTCTGCTAAATCAAAAAGTAAACGCTGATGTTCAAGAGGGTAGCCATCCAGGCCCGGAGAAAAACGTTCGCCTTTGAGAAGTCCATCGTTTTTGCAACTATTTGCTATAGTATCACTAATTTTTTCACTTAAAAGATCCAGCATGGTTGTGCCAACTGAATCAAAGAGTGTCGATTCATAAATTTCACCACTCTTTGCCAGACTACGGCACTGCCTTTCTAATTCTTCTCCAAGGGTGCCAATGGAGATTGCCACAAGGCGCGTTCCCAGATCATCAAAACAATCAGGAACGATGAGTTGTAACCCATTGTAAAGGTACATTTCCTTACCGGGGCTTACCTTTGTAACAGGAAGAATGGTGTATGTTCCTTTCGGGGCTGCAAGCTTGCATGCAGTGCCAATACACCGCTCAATCCTGTCGCTTGTTTTTTTGTCGGGTTTATAGCCGCTTCTTCCACCAAAATATCGGGCTACTGAATCAACAGAAATCTCATTTTCCAATATTGGAAAATTTAAAAGTTGAGTGGTTGCTGTGTTGATGGAATTTTGCTGAACTGAAGTTGATGGTTGCTTTTGGGGCGCCATAATCTAACACAAAGGGCGGAAATTAATTGCGCAAGGGAGCCGATGTAAGCAGCAGGTACTTACATCGGTTCTCAGGTTTTGCATATGGTAAGTTCGTACAAGTGTTTCAATTTATAGTGAGAAACATTTTGTTCGTTTTTATGAGCGTCGTTGCACGTTCAGTCGCTAGAAGGGAAATTCAACACCCATTTGTGCAATTTCGTCTTTGATACGACGGAACATGTCCATATGTTCAACAGTAGGTATGGCTTTTGCTGCATCGTAACACTCATGGTACTCAACACCCATGGGCGCATCTGCAGCGTTATCTTCATATTTGGCCAGCAGCCTGTTGGCGATTTCATTTGCCTGCTCACGGGACATCTGCTGCCTGGCAACTGCATGGCCCACTTCACAGCCGAGGCGAGCCTCTAGGGGAGTTGCTCTGTTTTTGTATTTGTTTCTGGTGGAGGCCATCTCCCAGAGATTCCAGCTCGTAACTGTCGAAATCATAGCGTGAACAGCTGTTTCTCTGAAGACCATTTCTGTCATCGGTCCAGCGTTTGCGAAACCGTTAGAGGTGTACAGCAGCTTGCTGTTTCGTGCCAGGGCTTGCCCTGCCATGGAAATTGACCAGAGCAACTCGCGCGTGGTATTGGAGCCATAGTTGAGATGAAAGGGGAAATGCTGGTTGAACATGGCCCCATGAATGACGAGACCGATGAGACTATAAGCAACCGTTGTAATTGCAGTACCTTCTGATCCGCCGCACCAGCCACCATAGATGGCTCCTGTGAGGTTTCCGGTGTAAGAGCCATATTGGGCATAATGGAGAGATCGGTTAAGTAGAGTGTCAGCAGTTTTAAATTCAGTCAGAGAGCCTACAAGTCGAGCGTCGGTTTTGGCAACACCCCATTCATTATTGGACACTGCTATCTGGCCTGAATCGTGTTCGGCTGTTCCAACAGCAACCATAAACACATCTGGCCTACCAAGAAGCCGTGCAGCCAGTTTCTGGTTCTGAATATGTTGAATGCATCCTGAGATTTCACTTGGACCGCCTGATTCTATCAGGTTCCCGAAAGTTTCTTCCAGTATTGGTCCACACAGGCCGTCAAGAAGGGGCTCCTTGAGATAAGCCATGCACATCGACTGATGATATTTTTCATCAACGGTAATATCAGGACTCATGATGCAGAATGGTGGATCCTTGTCTTCCACTGTGCGATGCTTCATCAAGCGGGCATCTTTGCCCCCACCTAACATGTATCTGTCCTGTGCTACATATAAGGCTTCTTTGATCTCCTCATCGCTCACCTCTATAACACGATGGGAGTCTGTATTGTAATAACCAACTTCTCTGAACAGTTCCCAGGCTGCCTGCCAGATTCGATCTGCCATGGCGTCATCACTCGGGCAAGGATTTTTGGGATCATACTTAATATCATATTTCTTTATCAGTTTTTTAAGGGTTGGCGAGAAGAGTCGTGGCAAAAAATCATCCTCGTCCATAAATTTACCAGTTCGTGCGCGATCAATTATTTCCCAATGACGATATGGTGTTGACATGCATAACCTCCTGGTCTCTCAGAAGACCCAAATTTACAAATACTCACTATGGATAGAAAAAATGGAGCTTTCAGTCGAAAACTAGTTGTCGGCCAGTACACTGACAAATAATTCAGGCGCAGATTTTGCATCATAACAGAACAGGTCTGCACCAATTTTATCCGCCCACAATTGTGATGTAGGTGCACCGCCGATAACTACTTTGTACTTATCCCGAATACCTTTAGAATTAAGTATTTCGATTATCTCCAGTTGGCGGGGCATCGTTGTTGTCATCAGGGAAGAAGAGGCGATAAAATCAGCGCCCATGACCTCTGCTTCTTTAACAAAAGTGAGGGAATCTACGTTGTAGCCAAGATCTTTCACGATAAATCCGTTGGTTTCAAGAATCAGTTTAACTATATTTTTGCCAATCTCATGGAGGTCCCCTTTAACCACGCCAAGGACTACTTTTCCTTTAATCTCACGCCCCCCGCTTGCTTCCAGGTGGGGTCCGAGAACATCGACAGCAGCTGTTAATGCCTCCCCGGAAAGCATGATTTCGGGAAGAAAAATTTCGAGTTTGGCAAAGAGATCACCCACATGGTCCATCGCTTTTGTCAGTCCCTCGATCATTTTCAGAGGATCTGTACCATCTTTTAAAAGTTGTTCTGTTACGATTTTAGCCTCATCAGCATCGCCGTCTTCAACGAGTTTACATAGATTTTCCAGTGACATAGGTCAACTCCGACTTGTTTATTAGAAATTTAACCGCAGCAATACAAGTTTAAAATAACCTGTATAGCCCTTGAGCAGGCAGTAGCAACCAGTATATACAGGGTACGTTTTATATATTATAAGGCCAACAAGATTGTCAAGCATATTCTCCTTGTGGTAAAATGCATACTGACCAGAAGAGTGCGGCAAAATCAGTAACAAAGCGAGCGTTTATTCGCTGAGTAATGAACTCTCCAGTTTTGGCGAAAACACATCTCTAAAGGACATCTCTCCCCGCATGAAATATTCTACATAACAGACAGGTTGTTCATTTGAAAATTCAACTCTTTTGAAATGAAATGCAGGATATCCGGTTTGAACATTGAAGAG
>CAXMTO010000014.1:0-25005 GCA_964196355.1 uncultured Myxococcota bacterium | reverse complement strand
TAGCCCGGATTTCTCACCAGCAAAGATGATTACATATTCAAGAAGCACCCCAGTGAACTATAGTAGTCTATGTTTGCAGGGGTAGCGACGCTGCAGGTAAGCGAACGCAGTGAGACTCCGGATGTGATCATATCTGCTGGCCTTTGGTGAACATTGTGTGGGATTTTTCGTCAAATTGAACGGGTGGAAAGCTGTTACAATGAAAACACTTTCAGAAAATTGACACAATGTTCATGAGAAATGCGGGCTAGAGACAGGGATTAAATTTTAAATGAATTATTGAACGACACTTTGTGTGCGTTAATAAAAAGAGGATCTTATGAGTACTGTAAAATGGGAAGATGTAAAAAAATATGAAGATATCCGTTTTGAAAAGGCGGAGGGGATGGCAAAGATCACCATCTGCCGCCCTCATCGTCGTAATGCTTTTCGACCTGAAACAAATTTTGAATTACTCGATGCTTTTTCCCGGGCGAGGGAGGATCAGACTATAGGTGTAATCCTCTTTACAGGTGAGGGAAAAGAAGCATTCTGCTCCGGCGGAGATATCAAGGTACGGGGAGATGAAGGCTATTGTGGTGGAGACGGTGTTCAGCGTTTAAACGTGCTTGATCTGCAAAAATTGATTCGGAGTCTGCCAAAACCGGTCATCGCACTCGTTGCAGGTTTTGCCATTGGCGGCGGACATGTACTGCATCTGGTCTGCGATCTGACTATTGCGGCGGATAACGCAAAGTTTGGTCAGACCGGGCCCCGGGTCGGGAGCTTTGATGGAGGTTTTGGTTCAGCCTACCTGGCACGCATTGTAGGACAGAAAAAGGCACGGGAAATCTGGTATCTCTGCGACCAGTATAATGCAGCGGAAGCATTAGATATGGGACTTGTAAACAAAGTTGTCCCCGTAGATGAGCTTGAAGAGGTTGGCGTTCAATGGGCCAGGAAGATTCTCCGGCACAGCCCGATCGCCATTCGCTGTCTCAAAGCCGCCTTTAACTGTGATGTGGATGGTCAGCAGGGAATTCAGGAACTCGCCGGTAATGCTACCATGCTGTACTATATGACAGAAGAAGGCCAGGAAGGGCGAAATGCATGGATGGAAAAGCGTGATCCTGATTTTTCAAAGTTCCCCTGGAGGCCATAGTAAGCTGAACAAAAATAGAGGAACCACCCATAACCCCTGAAGATATCAGAGTACAATGTTGATTAAAGCAAGGCTCACTCCCTTTTCACTTCCCCTTGTCCGTGCTGTTCAGACGGGAAAAGGCACACTTCATGACAGGGAAGGGGTTCTGCTTGAACTTGAAGATTCCAGTAATCTGAAAGGGTATGGGGAAGCAACACCCATTTACGGTTTTCATATGGAGAGCCTTCCGCAAGCCTGCGATGCTTTAGGCCGGTTTCTGCCCGTTCTGCTGCAGCATAAAAAGTGGTCGATTGAAGAAATATTTGAGAGGTTTCAGTTAGATTTTCCTGCTGCTCCCGCAGCACTTTCTGCAATCGATACCGCACTGTGTGATCTGATTGCAAAACAACAGGGCTGCTCTGTCGCAACATTTTTGGCCAGGCAATTTCAGACACGGGTTTCAACTTCTGTCGAGGTCAATGCCTTACTGTATGCACAGGATATTGAGAAGATCGTCAGGGAAGCAGGGGACAGATACGATGAAGGCTTCCAAACTTTCAAGATAAAAGTCGGTGTTCAGTCAACTGGGCAGGATGTTGAGCGTATTTCCGCTGTCCGCAAGGCCCTTGGACATGATGTGAATATCCGCCTGGATGTCAATGAAGCATGGACTTTAGAGCAAGCAGACGAGGCATTACAGGCCTTAGCGCCTCTGTCGATTGAGTATATTGAGCAGCCTCTTGCTGCAGCCGATCTCAAGGGCGCCAGGGCTCTGCGAAAAAAACACGCCATCCCCCTTGCCGCAGACGAGGCAGCCTGTTCACCAACAGATATTCAGACTATTTTAAAAAACCAGGCCGCTGACATAATTGTGTTGAAACCGGCAGCCACAGGAGGCCCCCATTTGAGCATGCGGATGGGGGGAGTCGCAGCGCATGACAATGTTCCATGTGTTACAACAACACTTATGGATGGCGCCGTTGGCAGGGCCATGGCAACACATGTTGCTGCTGCACTCCCCTCAAACAGGGGTTCTTATGCGTGCGGCCTTGCAACAGAAAAGCTTCTGGCTCAAGATTTGGCAGAGGGGCTGAAGATTTGCGACGGTCATATCGCCATCGATCAGGTTAAGGGACTCGGTGTAGTAATCAATGCAGATCAGCTTGAAAAAGTTGCCACCGCTGAAACAGAGGAGTTTCTGGCATGAACAGGTCGGTTCCTTTCTCCCTTGAAAAATTCTGGATCCAGGAGCGTGCGAAGATTTCTCCTGATACTCTTGCCCTCATCGATGGAAGTGAGAGCATCACCTTTCAACAACTCTACGAACGCTCTGCTTCTCGGGCCCGGCAGTTAAGGGATATGGGGATAAAGCAGGGCGATATCGTCGCATCACTATTGCCCAATGGGCTGCCTGCCGTTGAGATTTTTCATGCTGTCCATTTATGCGGAGCTACGCTATTACCTCTAAATCTCCGATTGACCCCTACAGAGATTGGCTTTCAGTTAGATGAAACGAAAGCAAGAGTTTTGATAGTCAGAGAAAAATATTTAATCTCCCTTGCCCGGGAGGTTTGTAAAACCAGCGATTGTCCGCCTCTTCTCATCACATATTCTGAAAATGACAGGCTGGTGCGGCTGGATGCAGAGGAGTCGCCCCTTGTATCGGGAGAAAAATTATACCCTGCGGAGGAATATACCTCGGAAATACCATGGGCGATCCTTTATACCTCGGGTACAACGGGTACACCCAAGGGTGTCCCCCTGACCGCGCGCCATTTTGGAGCGTCTGCCATGGCCTCTATCTGCCACCTTGGTACCATAGACGAGGATAGATGGCTTGCCTGTGTACCCCTTTTTCATATTGCTGGTCTATCTATTCTCACCCGTAGTGTGCTCGCTGGGGCCACTGTTGTTCTTCATAAGTCTTTTGATGCAGAGAAGGTTTCCAGAGCACTGGATGAACAGCGCGTTACGCTTATGTCTCTTGTTCCCACCATGCTTCACCGGCTGGTGGATGTACGCCTTGCCCAGAACAAAAACACTGACCTGTCCCTTCGAGCCATATTGATTGGCGGTGCCCCCTGCAGTGAAACACTTCGGCAGCAGTCTCTGGACCTTGGCTTACCTGTTCTGATGACCTATGGCCTGACGGAGGCCTGCTCCCAGGTTGCGACAGAAGGGTTGCCCCCCGGCAGCGATGATACCCCCCTGGCGCCAAAACCACTGCAGGGTATCCAGATTAAAATTATCAACCCATCGGGGCGATCCTTAGATGCCTGTGAAGAGGGTGAAATTCTTGTTCGAGGCGAGATGGTGATGGATCACTACTACAGAAGGCCAGAGGACTCTGCTAAAGCTCTGCAAAATGGCTGGCTGCATACCGGGGACATCGGTTTTCTTAATAACCAGGGTGGGCTTTGCGTGCTCAATCGGCGAAGTGACCTGATTGTAACCGGTGGAGAAAATGTATATCCGGCGGAAGTTGAAGCCTGTCTCCTGTTATACCCTTTGGTTGAAGAAGTCTGTGTAACCGGAGAAGATGATCTTGAATTTGGTCAGCGGGTGGTCGCCTGGATTGTTCGTAAAAAAACCTCTGTCATAAATGAAGAAGAACTGCAGCAATACTGCCGTAAAACACTGGCCGGGTATAAAATCCCTCGCAGGATTATCTTTTTGTCACAACTGCCTAAAAACGTCTCCGGCAAAATACTGCGGCAAAACCTCAAATCCCCTCTTCCCTGAATTTTTTCCCTCCCCCTGTTCCAATACTTGACATATCTGTCTTTGTATTTCCACGAGAGGAAGGGTTTATTGGCTTGAAAATGCGATAATCGTAAAAAAAGAGTGAAATTAATGCTGAATACGTATTTATTATGGGTATTGGTTGACAAGGTGAGTTGATTCCCGTATACTCTGCCAGATGGTCACATAACGAATAGAAGGTGTTCACTTTGAAAATTGATGAAATCAACTATGCAATAATCAATCATCTCAGAGATGGTCGGATTCCTTTTAAGAAGATCGCTGACAATCTTGAGATCTCAGAGGGCACAGTCAGGGCAAGGGTCAAAAAACTAAAAGATGAAGGTGTTCTGGATATTACCGCACTAGTTGACCCGGAAGCGCTGCCTGATCAGAGTGTGTTGATGGTCGGGGTGCGTTTAAAGGATATGGACCTTGTCACGAAAGGGGAAGAATTCAGTAAACTGAGAGGTGTTGTGTCAGTCTGTGTAGTTACAGGTCGCTTTGATCTCATACTCACAGTTATGCTGACGAAAGAGTTCACCATGCTGAAATTTTATACAGAGGAAGTGGCAAAACTTAAAAATGTAGGAGCTGTAGAAACTTTCGTTGTCTATAAAAGTTTCAATCTCAAGGTACCTATGACCTTGTAAAAGATTGTGCTGAACACAGAGGTGAGGTTATGCAAGAACAGAGAAAAACAAGGCTCCATGACTATCACGTTGAGCGGGGGGCCAATATGGCATCTTTTGCTGACTATGAGATGCCTCTATGGTACCCTACAGGGGTAAAAGCGGAACATCTTGCCGTTATTCAAAGTGCGGGGATTTTTGATACCAGTCATATGGCTGTTGTCACAGTGAAAGGTAAAGGGGCAAGAGAACTTTTACAGCATTGCCTGAGTAAAGATCTCGATGCCTGTATCGGCCGAAACCATACACCTCTTTTGGATGGGAGATGCGTTTATGGGATTTTTCTTAATCCGGATGGGAGTGTGATAGACGATGCTATCGTCTATCAGCTGCAGTCTGAAGAATATATGGTTGTCGTCAATGCCGGTATGGGAGAAACAATTGCCGCACAACTGGCAGAATCGGGTGGCGGGGAGATTGCCGTTAATGACCTGACGGACCTTGTTGGGAAAATGGATATTCAGGGACCCAAATCAGCAGTCATACTGAAAAAAATTATTAAGGACCCGGATTCGCTTTTTGATAAACTGACATACTTTTCTTTCAAGGGTGGTTTTGGCAGCTGCAGCTCATCGACCGCGGTTGAGCTGACTGATGGTACAGAGATCCTCGTTTCACGCACCGGATATACCGGCGAGTTTGGTTTTGAGCTGTTTGTAGAAGTTGATCAGCTGCAATCTTTATGGACTCAGCTTCTGGATGCGGGTGAGGAATATGGACTGCTTTCCTGCGGACTGGCAGCACGGGATTCTTTGAGAGCAGGAGCAGTTCTCCCTCTTTCCCATCAGGATATCGGACCCTGGCCGTTTTTATGTAACCCGTGGCAGTTTGCCTTGCCCTGGAATGACGATGGCAGGAGTTTTAGTAAAGATTTTATTGGTGCTGACGCACTCCTGGAGGAGACCGAAGCAGACTATACACTCCCTTTTGCCGGTTTTGATCCCAGGAAAATTGCAGTGGCGGATACCACCTGCGTAGTTGACTCCAATGGTGAGAAGATTGGGCGGATACTTACCTGCACCACCGATATGGCTATTGGCCGCGTGGATGGAGAGATAGTCAGCCTTGCATCCGCGCCGGATAAGGGAGGCCGGGAAGGATTCAGACCCAAGGGGCTCTGCTGTGGTTTTCTCCTGTTGAATACAAAGCTTGAACCCGGTGAAATTGTGTATTTGAGTGATGGAAAAAGAAAGTTAAAGGTAGAGATACGTGTAGATGTACGTCCCGCTAGAAGTGCTAGAAGTTCTTTGAAGACACTGCTTGGATAGGCACAATTTAAAATGGAGGAATGGATCGATGAAAGAACTGAGTGAGTTGGTATTACCCAAGGAGCTGCGATACACAGAAGACCATGAGTGGACAAGTGCAGGAGGAGATACCATAAAAATTGGTGTCAGTGATTATGCCCAGGATCAGATGGGCGATATCGTCTTTGTGGAGATGCCGGAAGTCGGCGACACTTTCGAAAAAGGAGATGAGTTCGGAACCCTTGAATCGGTAAAAGCCGTATCTGAACTCTATATTCCCGTGGGCGGAGAAATTGTTGCCGTGAATGAAGCACTAGAAGACGGACCTGAACTGATAAATGAGGATCCGTATGCAAATTGGATAGTTGAAATTAAACCGACAGACGCAGGCGAGTTAGATCAATTGCTCACCGTGGATGCTTATCGAGAGATACTGAAGGGATAAAATTATGCGTTATTTACCTCATACTGACGAAGAAATACAAGAGATGCTTGCGGTGGTGGGTCGGAAGAGTCTGGATGAACTCTTCTGTTCAGTGCCTGATGAATGCAGATATGAAGGGGATCTTCCTCTACCTCTGCCACTCAACGAGTGGGCCCTGAAAGATCACATGGGTGAGGTTGCGGATTTGATGACAGTTACCCCCAAATTTAAAGTCCTTGTTGGCGCTGGAAGCAACCATCATCATATACCGGAGACCATCGGTGCTTTAATGAATCGCTCAGAGTTTCTTACAGCTTATACTCCTTATCAGCCCGAGATAGCTCAGGGGACTCTGCAGGGAGTTTTTGAGTACCAGACATACACCGCCCGTCTTCTTGGTATGGATGTCGCAAATGCGTCAATCTATGATGGAGCTTCCGCTCTGGCTGAGGCTTTGCTGATGGGTTTACGGATCAGTAAAAAGAAAAAAACGGTCGCTGTGTCAGCTGCTGTTCATCCGCATTATCGGGAAGTTGTCAAAACGTATCTGGAGCCAACTGAATTTGAACTTGTCGAGCTTCCTTTTACAGAGGATGGCAGAACTGATTTGAGTGGACTGGGTGATATCGAGAATCTTGCGGCAGTAGCTCTACAGTCCCCGAATTTTTTTGGTGTGGTTGAGGATATGGAGGGGGCGGCCTCTTCTATCCATGATGCAGGGGCTCTGGCTGTTGTCTGTTTTACTGAGCCTCTGGCCTACGGCCTTATAAAAACTCCAGGAACGTGTGGTGTTGATATTGCCTGTGGAGAAGGACAGAGTTTTGGCATGACGAGGTCGTTTGGCGGTCCTGGACTGGGAATGTTTACCTGCAAGGAGAAGTACACAAGAAATATGCCGGGCAGACTGGTTGGCAAGACAACAGATATTGATGGTAACAGGGGGTTTGTTCTTACCCTCGCCACCCGGGAACAACATATCAGAAGGGAGAAGGCAACTTCTAATATCTGTTCGAATCAGGGCATCTGCACCCTTATCGCAACGATGTACATGGCATCTCTGGGAGGTTCGGGCCTCAGAGAACTGGCACAGCTTAATTACAGTAAAGCCGAGTACTTCAAGTCGGAACTGGTAAAAAAAGGTGCTGATATTGTATTTGATTCCCCGACATTTAACGAATTTGTCGTTGATTTCAAAAAGGATTTCCGGCCTGCATATGACCGACTAATGAAAAAGGGGATTGTCGCCGGACTGGATCTGGGCAGGTTCTATCCAGCACTGTCCGGAAAATATCTCTTTTGTGCCACAGAGACGGTGTCAAAAGAGGATATAGATGTGGTTGTCAGAGAGGTGCAGTAATGATGAATACACCAGGAGTGAGTGGACTTATTTTGAATGAACCCCTTCTCTGGGAGAAGGGAAAAAAAGGCAGGAGAGGAATGAGTATTCCTGTCAGTGATGTTCCCGCAGCTGAATTGCCGGAAAAGTTACAGGGAGAGGCGCTCAATTTTCCTGATTTGAGTGAGGTGGACGTTGTCCGCCATTATACACGCTTGTCCCAGTGGAATTTTGGGGTGGATACGGGGATGTACCCTCTGGGTTCCTGCACCATGAAATATAATCCGAAGATAAATGATACCATGGCCGCAACCCCGGAGATTGCTTCGGCCCACCCGATGCTTGCAGATGAGCATGTGCAGGGTACGCTGAAAATTATCTACGAGCTGCAGAAGTATCTTGCTGCTATAACCGGTCTGCCCGGAGTTTCACTGCAACCGGCAGCAGGAGCCCATGGTGAGTTGACGGGTATGCTGATTTTTGCGGCCTACCATAAAAGTCGTGGCTCAAAGAGGACTAAAATTCTTATCCCCGATACCGCTCATGGAACCAATCCGGCAAGTGCAGCACTGTGCGGCTATAAGCCGGTTCCAATCAAGTCGGACAGCAATGGTATTCTCGGTATCCAGTCGGTGGTCGATGCAATGGACGAAGAAACTGCCGGGATAATGATTACCAACCCAAATACCCTGGGCCTCTTTGAAACAAATATTCGCCAGATCGCCGAGGTGGTCCATGCCAAGGGTGGACTTGTATATGGCGACGGGGCAAATATGAATGCGATAATGGGGATCATTGATGCCCGAAAATGTGGTGTTGATGTCATGCATCTGAATCTGCATAAAACATTCTCAACGCCTCATGGCGGCGGTGGCCCCGGGGCCGGTCCTGTCTGCGTAACTGATGAGCTGACCCCTTACCTGCCGTCACCCCGGGCAGTCAGGGATGGTGATACGTATCGTCTGAATTATGATTATCCCGATTCAGTGGGGCGGGTGCATGGTTTTCATGGTAATTTCGGAGTGCTTGTCAGAGCCTACAGCTATGTTCTGACCATGGGCGGAGAATATCTCAAAAAGGCGAGTCAACTTGCTGTGTTGAGTGCCGCCTACATAAAAGAACAGTTAAAAGGAACTCTGCCACTGGCCTATAATCGTCCTTGTATGCATGAGTGTGTTTTTTCAGACAAACTCCTTCATGATGATGGCGTGTCGACGCTTGATCTTGCCAAGAGGTTGATCGATTACGGGTATCACCCGCCGACCATTTATTTCCCACTGGTTGTCGCGGGAGCAATCATGATTGAACCAACGGAGACTGAGTGTAAAGAAGATATCGATCAGTTTATTGCGGTCATTAAAAAAATCGTTCAGGAGGCCAAAGAAAATCCGGAGCTCCTGCACCAGGCTCCTGTAGTGGCTAAATTGAGGCGGCTCGATGAAACACAGGCTGCCAGGCGTCCCTGCCTCTGTGGCTGAAAACAAACAACCGGTTGCAGGCCTTGTTGACCTGGGTCTGAGTGTTTACAGAGCAACCTACAATCTGCAGGTTGCTCTGGCTGAAAAGAGGAAGAATGGAGATATAGAAGACCTTTTTCTGGTGACAGAACATCCGGGGGTTTTTACCCTTGGCAGAAGGGGCGGCAGAGAGAACCTGACTGTCTCTGAACAGTTTCTTGAAAAAAGGGGTATACCGCTGGTGCATATTGAGCGTGGCGGTGATATCACCTATCACGGTGAAGGGCAGCTGGTGCTCTATCCTATTCTCCACGTTCGGCAGGCAGGCCTGTCCGTTTCCGACTATGTGTTTCTGCTGGAAGAAGTGATGATCAGGCTGGCAGCAAGATTTGGGGTGACTGCAGGAAGAGATCCCAGGAATCATGGCGTCTGGGTGTTAAACAAAAAACTAGGCAGCGTGGGCATTGCTATCCGTCATGGTGTCTCTTTTCATGGTCTTGCCTTGAATGTCAATTTGTCGCTGGAGCCGTTTTCCTGGGTCAATCCATGCGGTTTGAAGGGAGTGGAGATGACTACTCTCTCAAGGGAGTGCGGCCGGGATGTTACATTGAGCATGGTGAAGATGTATTTGCAAGATCTTCTCAGTGATCTTTTTCAACGACAGTTTATCGAATATCAGAAGGATCAGATTGATGGCTCAGTGCAATAACGGGATAACAGTTGGCAAACCGAAGTGGCTTCGACGGAGCTTGCCGACTGGTACGGAATACGAAAAAATTCGTCAGCTCTTGAAAACCAGGGAACTGACAACGGTTTGCCAGGAAGCAAAATGTCCCAATCAGTTTGAATGTTACGGCAAAGGTACCGCAACCTTTATGATTCTGGGCGACAAATGTACCCGTGACTGCGGGTTCTGTGCGGTTGAACATAAACCACAGGGAATGCCGGATAAAAATGAACCCGGCAAGGTCGCCGAGGCTGTAGTTTTACTGAAACTGCGTTACGCAGTTGTAACTTCAGTTACGAGAGATGATCTGGCGGATGGGGGGGCGTCTTTGTTTGCTGAGACTATCCGGGCTATTCGTATTCTCAGTCCGAAAACGCTGGTTGAGGTTCTGATTCCAGACCTTCAGGGAGACTGGGGCAGCCTGCAGACAATCCTCGATGCTTCCCCGGACGTGCTGAATCATAATATTGAGACAGTGGAGAGACTGTATACGAGAGTACGGCCCCAGGCCATCTATCGAAGGAGTCTTGAGTTGCTCAGACAGGTGAGAATAAGAAATCCCGAAATGGTGACAAAAACTGGTATTATGCTCGGCCTTGGGGAGGAGGAACAGGAACTCAAGGAGGCCTGGGATGATCTGCAGGAAGTCAGCTGCGATATCCTGACCATGGGGCAGTATCTGCAGCCAAGTTCCAAACACCTCTCAGTTGAGAGATTTGTACCTCCTGAAGAGTTTGAGAGATTCCAGGAACAGGCTCTGTTGCACGGTTTTTCCGGAGTAGCATCAGGTCCCTTTGTCAGAAGCTCCTATGAGGCTGAAAAACTGTACCGCCAGGCTAAGAGGAAAATTGGCAGGTAATCCGCGGGCTAGTTTTTCAGCACCCACTGACCCGAACTGTTTCTGCAGGCGGTAGTGTATGTTTTTTCTGTTTTCCCATCAATAGTGGCAAGAATTTCAGCCTGTCTGCAGGGCGTTTCTTCAGCCATGTTGGGGTATACCGGCTGTGGCGTGACCTGGTATACATTGCCGGTATCGGGGTTGCGCCAGCTGTTGCTCTGACCAGAAACGCCCCGCTCATAAACGTGATTGAGTTCCTGTCTGTCATATTTATCCATCTCATTTCCCACGATATAGCCGAGCATGGTACCGACTGCTGCTCCGATAAGTGTGGCTTCCGTGTCACGGCCAATGGCTTGACCGATGAGGGCTCCCCCCGCCGCACCTATACCGGCACCTGCCTGCCCCTTGGTAGTTTGGTCGGTACAGCCACTGAGTGAAATAGAGAGGAACAAAAGTAAGGGAAGTATATACTCTTTCATGGCCGGATCTCCTGTTGGTAAGCTGTTGTCAAATATATCAGCTGGATATGCTTGCAATGGTAGTCGTCATTTTGGACAGCTGATACAAGCCTCTAAACGATCGAGAGCTACCTTTGCCGCGCCAAAAGAATCAGTATAGACACCATCCATCTCCGCTGTTTGCAGGTACAGGTCGAGGAGTGATGAAAATGTATCTGCAAAAGGAGGAAGATTTTCTGTTTGATCGCTGAGAGAGTAAACAAAAACGGACAACCCATATTCGTGGACGGTCCTGATATAGTCAGTTAGCAGCAGGTTTCCGTTTTCGTCAACTATCCTGTCACCTGGTAAGCCAATGGCTGCCGCATAGCTGGAGACTATTTTCAATCCGCTGTTGGTATACAGCCAGTCGTAGCTGTACGGTCCCTTCTCGGAGGTCGTCTGCTGCATCTCACTGCCATCAGTATGACCAATAAGCTGGATGAGCGGTATGTTCATCTCTTTTTGAGGCATGAGTTGAGCATGTATTCGCTGCAGTTCTTCGGGGTCAAAGCACTGGATAAAGAGTTTACTGCTGTTGTCTATATAGCCGTTATCAAAAAGGATTTCGAGGATTGCAGGACTTATGTCCTTGCCTGCCTCTGAGTGAAAACCGGGATGCGTGATCTCAAGGGTAATACCTATGGATTTGGCCAGGATAGACTCCAACCTGCGAATCAGGCTGAGTTCTTCCTTTAAGGTAGGAATGGCAAGAGAGAGTGGGGGTTTATCGGCTTCCACATTTATAAGCCGCATCTGCTGTATTTCCTTTAAAGTGAAATCGATGACATAGTGGTTGTCGTCTTCGCGGCTGCGATCAGGGAAAAGGTCTGCCGCATCGGTGAGGCGATTGAGAGTGAGATCACGGAAAACGATAAGCTGGTTGTCAGAGGTCATCACAGCGTGAAGCTCGATATAGTCAATATCCTGGGTAGCAGCAAGCGTGACAGCGGGCAAGGTATGTTCGATGAATTGTTCACCAGCCCCGTTGGTGGCAATGACGATCTTTTCTCCGGCTGGAGCAGAGGCGGCAAACAGGCAGAGCAGGAGCGAGAGAAGTGTACAGGCGATCTGACGATGTAATAGAGAGTTTAAGACCATGATTTCGTATGCAGGCTGCAAAATGGAGTATATGGGTAAAAACGGAACATTGTACTGTTACAATAAATACTCGTTGCCGGTTTTCAAGGCAAACTTCCTGACCGTTTACATCAATTCCTGAAAGCTGAGTATTGATTGAAAGTCAGTCGAGAAAGTCGCGGGGAGTTGTGAACTGGGTTTTGCAATATGGATCAAATGGCTGAGTCCACTGTTCCTGGCTGATTGAAGAACTCTTTCTGTGTCATCGACGAAAAGAGTCCGGTTTTTGTTGAAGGGAAGCAGCTCTTTCAACCCGTCCCAGAACTCGGGCTGCTCCTTTGCAGTTCCAATCTCCTTGGAACAGAAAATTGCTGTAAAATGGTTTGTGATATTGATTTTTGCCAATTTGACTTCAAGAGTTTTCGGATGGGCGTTGGTCACCAGATACGTTTTTTTCCTGTTTTCTTTCAAATATTCGAGGAACTCGATAACCTGGGGGCGAAGAGCAATAAGGTGGCTGATCTCTCTTTTAAGCATTGGAATATCCAGACCGAGTTCGTCTGACCAGTAGTCAAGGTCGGTCCACTCAAGAGTGTTCTCTACCTTTTTGTACGTGCTGAGCAGTTTTGTTTTTGCAGCAGCTCTATCCACATGATTCTCCCTGGCGAAAACCTCCGGAACAAATTCCTGCCAGAAGTAATCGTCAAAGTACTTATCGAGAAGTGTACCATCGAGGTCAAGAAGGACTGTGTCTATTTCCTGCCAGGAGAAGACAGCGGAATTCTGCCGGTAATTTTCAGTTTTTTGCATGTGTGAGGTTGTTGAGGTCATTTAGAATTGCGGTGGCAGCATCAAAAATATGTTCGCTGGATGTCATTTTTCTGCCTATGATCAGCCTGCCTCCGGGAGTGAGTCTCGGTGCCGTATTTCTTCTTTTGTTCGAGTGGCGCTGCAGGTAAGTCATGAGCATCTCGGGGTTGAGGGATGTATCGCTCGCAAAGCTGAACACCAGATTATCCCTGCCTTTTTCAAGTTTAGTAATACGTAAATCTGCGAGAGCCTTTTTCAGGGTGACGATCCGAAAGAGATTGATAGTTTCTACCGGCAGGCTGCCGTACCTGTCCACCAGCTCTTCCTTCATATCTTCCAGCATCTCCTGTGATGTGGAGGTAAGTGCAGCCATTCTTCTGTAGGCAATGTATCGCTGACTTATATCCGGGATATATGTCGCCGGAATATAGGCTGAAATTTGTAAATTGATCTCGGGGTCAATATCATCCCTTGGTTTTTCCTGATCTCCCTGAGCTGCCCTGGCTTTAAGATCAGCCACCGTCCTTTGCAAAAGATCCAGGTAGAGGTCATAGCCAATTGCCGCAATATTGCCGCTTTGAGATACACCTAGTAGATTGCCTCCTCCCCGTATCTGCAGATCACTCATGGCCAGTTTAAAGCCCCCTCCAAGTTCGCTGCAGTCCATGAGCGCCCTCAGCCTGTCACGGGAATCCCTGCTGAGGCTGTCAACTGATGGAACGAGCAGATAAGCATAGGACTGTGTACTTGACCTGCCCACCCTCCCACGAAGCTGGTAAATTTCGGCAAGACCCAGCATGTCTGCACGATTAATTATAATTGTATTAGCCGATGGTATATCCAGGCCCGATTCTATTATCGTTGTACTGACAAGGACATCAATTTCCTTGTTGACAAAAGACACCATGATTTTCTCAAGGTCTTTGCCTTTCATCTGTCCATGGGCCACGGCGATTCGTGCTCCGGGGACCAGCTGTTGAATTGTAGCCGCCACCTTGTGGATTGATTTTACGCGATTATGTACAAAAAAGAGCTGCCCCTGTCGACGGAGCTCTTTGCTCACCGCCTCCTTTATAACCAGGTCATCATAGCGGGCGACAAAGGTTTTTACCGGACGTCTATGCTCAGGCGGGCTGGAAATCAAAGATAAATCCCTGATGCTTAAAAGTGACATCTGCAGAGTTCTTGGGATAGGTGTAGCGGTTAAAGTGAGAATATCAACTTCAGCCCGCATCTTTTTCACTTTTTCCTTTTGGGCGACGCCGAATCGGTGCTCCTCATCGATTACAAGTAAACCAAGATTATGAAATTGCACGTCTTTTGAGAGTAAGCGGTGAGTTCCAATAATTATATCTATGGCACCTTTACCCAGATCCTTTAGGATTTTCCGCTGTTGTGCCGGGGTACGAAATCGATTGATGCATTCAATGTTGACTGGAAAGCCCTTCAGCCTTTCTCTAAAGGTTTTGACATGCTGTTCAGCGAGTACCGTTGTAGGAACAAGTATTGCTGCCTGAAAGCCGTCCTCAACTACTTTAAAGGATGCCCTGACAGCGACCTCAGTCTTGCCGTAGCCGACATCACCACAGATGAGACGGTCCATGGGGTTGGTACTGGTCAGGTCATCAAGTACATCGCTGATTGCCTTTTCCTGGCCCGGAGTTTCATCAAAGGCGAAGGATTTTTCCAGCTCATTAAAGAGCTGTCCAGGTGGCGAGAACTGTCTCCCCTCCCGTATTTCTCTTTGGGCGTAAATATTGAGTAGTTCTTGAGCCACTTTCCATACTTCTTCCTTAATTTTTGATTTGGTGGCCCTCCAGCTCTGGGTTCCCAGCTTATCGATTTTAGGCTGCCTGTCAGATAATCCCTGGTATTTGCTGATCAGGTTAAGTCTATCCACAGGAAGATAAAGTTTATCTCCATCACGGTATTCGATGAGCATAAAATCATTGATAATAGATTGGAATTCTACTGTGGACAATCCTTTGTAAACTCCGAGACCATGGTCCCGGTGAACGACAATGTCTCCATCGTTGAGTTCGGCAAAACGTACAGGATCTTCACCCTGTCTCTTTTTCTTTACCTTACCACCAAGTCGCATTTCCCCGAAAATTTCGCTCTCGGAGAGGAGATGAAATTTTTCATCGATCAGGGAAAATCCCTGGGAGAGTGGATGGTTGCAGAGAAAGAGCTTTTCACTGGAAGAGATCGACAGTTTGTCCAGATGCAGGGGGGCTTCAAGCAGTTCTAGTTCATGGTTACGCTTGCTGAGCAATTCTGCCAGGTTTTTGGTATGGCGTGGAGAGCGACAACAGATGACGACGTTGTCTCCATCAGCCTGCCATCGAGAAATCTGATCGGAGAGGGGGGAGAGAAGTCCAAGCTGTGAACGTTTTAAAGCAATATCCTGTTTGATCAGCTGATGGTTTGAGGTCGCGACACTACGGGTTTCAACTTTTTCAGAGGGGAAATCGGTGAAAAGCAGTTGCCGAAATGAGTCCATCTGGGTTCTGATTTGTTCCCTGTTTATAAAGAGTTCTGATGGCTCTAAAGCCGGTCTTTTGTCTTCTAACGCCACTTGATAATTGTTTTCTATCCTCTCAAATGTGATATCCAGGGATTGAAAGATCGATTCGGGATCGATGAGTATGAGAGTGGTCTCTGTGGAGAGGAAGTCAAGAACAGCGGAACTTGTCTGCTCAAGACCGGTATAAAAGAGTGGCAGGAAAAACTCCATGCCGGCAAAACGCTGTCCGCTCTTGATTCTTTCGATCATTCTCGCCGTTTCATCTTCATCCCATTCGGAGCTGCTGATCCACGTCTGAAATGTTTGGGCAATTTCGCTGCGTGTGCCCATGGACTCATGATCAATGAGAATATCTGTTACCGGCAACAGAGTGGCATCTGCCATTTCTCTGTTGGATCGCTGGGTGAATGGGTCATAGGAGCGGAGAGACTCAACGGTGTCACCAAAAAAATCCAGACGGAGAGGTCCTTCGTGAACCTCTCCTTCATCAAGGAGAAAGGGTGGTGGGAAAATATCAATAATACCGCCCCGTACAGAAAATTGACCAACCGACTGAGTCAGGGCTACTTTTTCGTAACCGAGGCTGATAAGGGCATTGAGGAGACTGTCCTGGTCGCACTCTTCACCAGCCATCAGGTATTCAGCTACTCCGGTCAGCACCCTACCCGGCATGACCCTTCTCAGCAGTGCCTCAATAGAGGTGACCATGATATAGCCGGTGTCTCTCTCCTTTAATTGATAGAGGGTCGAGAGTCTGGCTGCAGTGATGTGCTGGTCTGGAGAAAGAAGTGTATAGGGTGGAATCTCATGGCCTGGATAGCTTAAAATATGTTTGTCAATAAAGAGTCCCAGGTCCTGTTTGAATATTGAAACGAGATGTTCATCCGGGACTATGCAGCAGCAGTTACCTTCTTTTGCAGCAAGTGCCGCCAGCCACGCACTGCTGCTACCACGCAGACCAGATACTGCCTTACATTTGGAACTACCCTGGAGTGTTGTCGCGAGTTTTTGTGTCATAAAGAGAAGTGCCGGTTACACTTCTGGAGTGCAACCGGCAAAACAAAAAAATTTAAAAAAGCTGAGGTGTAATCCCGACGGGTGGGATTCATCCTCAAAGGGACTGAGCTGAGTAACAGGGGCTCAGTAGTAAGGGATTAACACCCCACACGGGGGTATAAATACCAAGGTGATATCTTTAAGGTGGGCTCCGCCCACAATCCAGAAGATAAATTATCTCACCACAGAGAGCACAGAGGAAACAGAGATAGAATTCTTTTCTCTGTGCTCTCTGTGTCCTCTGTGGTTTAAGTTTTTCTTGTTTTTTCTTCCAGAAGTTCAGGAGTAAGGTACTAAAAAGTGCCGCCAACACTGAAATCCCATACAGCTTGATCTTCATCAGGAAGTGGATCGAGGTTATAGCCCCAGACAATACTCAAGGGACCCATTGGAGAGAGCCATCGAATACCGAGTCCGGCAGCATGCTTGATGGAGTCATTGACTGTAAACCAGTCCTCATCATCATCGTAAACCCGGCCTGAGTCATAAAACACAAGACCATTTAAGCCCTGGGTTTCAAGAAGAGGAAAAATAACCTCAACATTGGAGTACCACATTTTGTCGCCACCAATACGTTCGAGGGTTAACGGATCAATGGGGCTGATTTTACCATACTCAAAACCACGGACAGAGTTTAGACCGCCGAGAAAAAACCGTTCATAGACAGGAAGCTTACCGACTTCGTTTGCAAACACCTGACCGGCTGCGCCTTTGATATGAAAAACCGTTTTCCACATCATTGGAAAATACCAGCTCGTTGAGCCTTCAACTTTGGTAAACTCAGAATCTCCGCCCAGAGGACCACCTGCGTATTTAACGCTGGCAAGATTTCTTGATCCCCTGGTGGCACCGTAGAGACGGTCACGAGTATCTCGAACCAGTGACATTTTTACTGCACTGGTAATGTGGAGATCGACGGAATTTCTGATTACGTAAGACGCGTTTTCAGAGACATCCGACAGATCTGTGTCGGTGTAGCTGTAATTCCCATAAACCTTCCATTTTTTCCAGATAGGATATCCGATCCGAATGCCGCCACCCTTTGAATCTTTGGTGTAGTCATCGTATTCCCTTTCGATACTGAAAAGGTCAAGCCCCCAGGAGAGTGCTGAATCGTTGAGATGCGGGTTGGTATATCCCAGATTGAATCTGGTACTGACTCCGCTCACGTTTGCACTAAATGAGAGAGTGTCACCCCGGCCAAGAAAGTTGTTCTCAGAAATCTGGCCCATGAGAATAAGCTTATCCACAGAACTATACCCGGCACCAATACTGAAGGTTCCCGTGCTTTTCTCTTTTACCTCAACTATAATATTCATGCGGTCGGGGTTAAGTGAGGGCTCGGGGGTAACGTTTACCTCTTCAAAATACGACAATCGCTGCAGGGCCTGAGTACTTTGTCGCAGTGCTTTGGAGTTGAATACACCACCCTCGCTAATTCTCAGTTCACGGCGGATGACGTTGTCTCTCGTTCGGGTGTTTCCCTTAATGGTTATCCTGTTAATGTATACCAGTTCACCCTGAGAGATTTTAAAGTTGATATCGATTCGATTACCGGCTTCAGTTTTTTTCGTAGCAGGGTTGATCCCGGCAAAGGCATAGCCAGATTCAGCATAATAATCAGTCAATTTCATGATGTCTTCTCGCAAGGACTGCCTGGAGAGGAATTTTTCATCACGGATAGAGAGCATTTCGAGCAATTCTTCCTCGGTACCGATAATGTCGCCGGAAAAGTCAACGGTACCGACCCGAAACCTCGGCCCCTCTTCAACTACGAATTTGAGGTAAATCCATTCTTTCTCCTGCCGTATTACAGGTTCACCTATCTTTGCCTCTAAAAAACCATGGTTATTATAGAAGGCGACGATGCGTGACGCGTCCTGCTGTACCTTTATCATATCGAGGAGTCCCGCTTCGGTTATCCATGATAGAAACCATTTTTCATCGGTTTCTATTTCATCAAGCAGGTCGTCATCATCGAAAGTGACATTACCTTCCACTGTGATTTCCTTAATAAATATCTTTTCACCCTCTTCGATTACAAAACGAACCAGAGCCCCTTTGTCACTTGGGTAGCTTATCTGGGCTGTGACTTGACTGTTATAAAACCCTTTCTCCTTATACAGCATGCGGATAGTTTCTTCAGCCACACTGATCTTGGCAGGGTTGAGGATAAAGCGTTCCTTGATGTTTGCAGCATCCCTGACGTCTTCTTCCTTCAGTTCGTCTATACCTTCAAATACTACCGATTGTATAACCGGTTTTTCGACGACCCTGAATGTTATTTTTTTTCCTTTAGGCGTATCGACTGCGTCAATCTGAACATCATTGAAATAGCCCATTTGGTAAATTGATTTCAGGTCGTTACGGAGTACGGCTGGGTCATATGCATCACCTGCCTTAGTGGATATTTGACGAAGAATAGCCCCTGAATCAATTCGAGCATTGCCTTCAGGGGTGATAGAGGAAATACGAAAATCTCTTTCTGTATACGATTGAATTTCAGCACTGATTTTTTTCAGTACTCTACCGAGGTCATCAAGGGATTGGGCGGTCTGAAAATAGTACGTGGGAGCTTTTGGTGAGAGAATATCAAACAATTTTACGTCAACGCTTATCTGGTTCCCGATGACGGTAAGATTTCCTGCAGCGATATAGTCAGTCTGTGTGGTGTCAGCGATTTCCTGCAGTATTTTTACAGGGGGAGGCCAGCTGCCCTTATATTCAGCATGTTTTTTTGCGGTGTCGCGGGGAATCATTTGAATGGTGGTTTCGGTCAGGACCTCCTGCAGGCTTGAGTCCGCCTGCAGTGTAAGAGCATCTTTTTTCTCAAGAGTGTTTATCTGGAGAGGCAGAAACGTTATTTTTGATGAAAACGCCGCTACAGGCGACATCAATAAAAAGAGAGTGAGCAGAAGAGCGTAAAGCGGTTTTGCCAGCTTTAATGCATATCGAAAATCGTTTTTCCTGTTAGAAATCATAGGGTCTTTCCTGTATTTGTTTCATTAAAAGCTGTTCTTATTGGTTTGTATAAGGATCTATGCTGGCTGAATATGAACAAATGAGTGGTTCTCTAATGATATTGGATAAAAAATCGACTCATTATGCCACGTTTTTCTCTAATTGCAAAGAACGCAATGTAGTGTGAAAGAAAAATATATGAAATTGAAGGTATGGTAAATTCTTCCAGGTGAACCATGCTGTCCTGGAGTTACCAGGAGCCTTCTTTTGCGCGATTTTGCTGTCCAACACCCCACAAGGGGGTATAAGTACCATGGTGATATATTTAACAACATAATGTCAGAAGACATTCCTCGGTTTCTTGTAATTTATTGGAGTGTTTCTGGAGTAAGGTACTAATCTGTCTTCTTATGAATGAACATAAGGTCTTTTCAACGCTGGCTGATTTGATAGAGAGTGGAGCGGATATTCTCTTTCCCCGCAGCTGTGCTGCATGTGGCAGAAAACTTTTTGAAAAATATGAGAGGAAAATGTGCAGCGAATGCCGCTCGGATATAGCGTTTATTCGTCTGCCTCTCTGCAGGATCTGTGGCATGGAGCTTGCCGGAGATAAAAAGAGAAATCACATCTGTGGTGGATGTCTCCGTTTTCCACCGCCTTTTGTGTTGGCACGTTCGGTGGTCAGGTACAGTAGACCAGTACAAAAGCTTCTCTATGGATTGAAATATGGAGCGGATACCACCGTATTACCCGGAATTGCAGAGTTACTGTCTCAATTTGACATGACTCCTTTTGAGCAGTGTGATTATATAATTCCGGTTCCTCTTCATTTAAGAAGATTACGACAAAGGGGATTGAATCAATCGGTATTGCTTGCAAAACTTATCTTCTCCGGAAAGACTGAATCAATCCTGCAAACAGATTTTCTTATAAGGGCAAACAATACAGTTCCCCAGACCACACTCAATGGTGTAAAGAGGAGGAAAAATCTCGCAGGTGCATTTGTCGTGGCAAGGAAAGCTGATGTAGAACAAAAAACAATCTGCCTGGTTGACGATGTTTATACTACCGGGACGACTGTATCTGAGTGCAGCAGAGTCCTTTGCAGGCAAGGCGCAAAGGAGGTCAGAGTTGTTACTTTTACACGAGTTGAGTTGACACACAGCGGCCGTTGAAGGGAGAAGTTTGGCAGAGACAAATTTTTTATTTTTTTTAATATCCTCTGAAAGCCACGGTCCTTCGAAGATTCTGATTATATTTATATATTAAAAGAAGAAATATAAAGATATTTGTCTCTATTTGGAGTTATTTTCAGTTATTTCGAAACCTCGAATTGTTGACAAATTTGTTGATAATTCTCTAACCCGTTATTTTGCAGTATAAAAATGGTGTTTTTCAGGATCCTTGAAATTAAAGGAAAAACTAACGGTAAAAAATGTGATTCCCCCTACCACAAGGTATAGCAACCGATGTTAATAAGCTTTTGTCTGCGAATGAAAATATCCGGAAATCGTCTTTGACGGATAACAAGATTTGCAGTTTATTCTTCTCCATTATTTGCGATTCGGGCGCATCCCCCCGAAACTTCAAAAGTGCAGTTCTTCTCAACTGATGAACTGCTGATTATGTAAAGCCGTTCATTTGTTTTGTTGATTCTGAGTCGTGTCTTCGCGGGATAACCTCGTACCGTACTGTATGGGGGGATCTGTAAATGATGGGGAAGGGATTGTTTATGGTCTGGGATAAAGCTAAAGAGTGTTTAAAAAACAATCTTGCAAAAAACATTTTCGATCTTTGGATCGAGCCTCTGCAATGTGTCCGATTACGAGGTGATCAGTTGCATCTCTCAAGTCCGGACAGGTTTTTCAGTGCGTATGTAAAACGAAACTTTCTGAAGCTCATTGAAGAAAAAGTCCGTGACAGTGGACTAGAATCTCCCCGGATTATACTCTGCGAGAATGGCCGTGAGAGTCTCACGCCCCCCGGCACCGTGAAAACAACTGTGGCCAAAGCCCAGATGAGACTGCCAAATGTTCCTGTGAATAATTCAAAGGTCAGGGCACTTCATCCCAGATACACCTTTGATGAGTTTATGGTAGGTGAGAGCAATATCCTGGCGCAGTCTGCCTGTAAGTCTATGGTTGCCAGGGATGACTCAGTTGGACCATGTCTTTATATTAACAGTTCTACCGGCCTTGGTAAAAGCCATCTGACCCATGCCGTTGCCCATCAGGTACTCGCTGATTCCCCGATGACTCGGCTCCATTATGTAACTGCGAAACAGTTTGCTGCTCAAATGGTGCGTGGTATTAAGACTAATACCATGGATAATTTTAAAGCCAAATACCTCGAACACTGCGACATTTTGCTCGTAGAGGATATACACTCCCTTACAGGGAAAAAGAAGACACAGGAAGAGTTGAACGAAGTTCTCGACTCACTGATAAAGTCAGGTAAAAGAGTAATTATAACCTCAAACAGTGCCCCCAGGGATCTAGTTGGCATTGATAGCGAGTTTCGATCAAGAATGACTTCTGGTCTGGTGACCTGTATCCAGGCTCCGGATGTTGCTACCAGAACTCGAATTGTGGAAAAAAAGGCGGCCCAGCAGCACTTGTCTCTTGATGAAGAACTGATAAATTACCTGGCAAACCATATCCGCGGAGATGTGCGTCAGATTGAATCGGCCCTGATTGCAATACGTGCAAAAGCGGGACTTGCCGGGGGGCATATTGACCTCGATCTTCTGCGAGAAGTTATTGCCTCCATTGTCGGGGTAGAGCAGCTCCTCTCAGCAGAGATGATTTGTGAACTTGTGAGCGTTCAATTTAAAGTGACTGTCAAGGAGATGCAATCCAGATCAAGAAAGAGGGCTGTTTCATTTCCCCGGCAGGTAGCGATGTATCTGGCACGAAAGTATACTGATGATTCCCTTGCCGATATAGGAAAAGTGCTGCATCGCGATCACTCTACTGTTCTGCACGCCATTAAGGTGGTCTCTGATCGAGCCCTGAAGGATGGTTCGGTATCCGCCCAGCTTGATTTACTGAGTAACAAGGTAAAACAGCTTTAACCCGCATTTCTCATGAACATTGTGTCAATTCTCTGAAAGTGTTTTCATTGTAACAGCTTGCCACCCGTTCGATTTGACGAGAAATTTTTCACAATGTTCACCAAAGGCCAGCAGATATGATCACATCCGGAGTCTCACTGCGTTCGCTTACCTGCAGCGTCGCTACCCCAGCAAACATAGACTACTATAGTTCACTGGGGTGCTTCTTGAATATGTAATCATCTCTACTGGTGAGAAATCCGGGCTAGTTCAGCTGTTTATCAAGAGCAATGCCACGTAACAATCCTGAATCCGGATCTGATAAAGGCTGTCTTGAATTTAATTGATTGAGTGTGCTGGCAGGGCACCGTACGTGCCGGATCAATTGGCATCAAGCAGGTGTGTCAGGTCAACGCTCGCCAGGCAGCAGTATTTGTTGTGCATTCGTATTTATACCCCATCCCATTTTTTCCATTTCCCTGCGGGCCACCTCACTCACGTTTCCCAAAACCCAGATTTCCACCTTCTTTGAACCTGTTTTTTTCATTTCTTCCATCAAAGATAAGAGCGTATCACCAACTTTCTCACTCCATATCAAATAGTCAACGGGAAGGAAAACTACTGCCGAGCCGTCGTTTTTTTCTCCCCTTGCAATTCGAGCAATCGGAGCCAGTTTTATTATCTGCTCTCTATGTTTGTTGTATCCTGCAGACATTGCTGCAATTTCAGTAATAACCCTGGCCATATCAGGAGTGCTGGCCTGCAGAGCGACTTTGATTAATAGCTCTCGATTATCAACATTTTTCATAGATTCAAGCGCAGCTGTCATAACAGTTGTGAGAGCAGGGGAAAACACACTATTATTGAGAAACAGTTCGACGGTATCAGCATTCATGCCCATAGCTGTCAGCTTAGTTTTGTTCTGCACCCATAGTTCAGATGCGGGTGTGGTATTGATGGCTTCATTCAGGAGCCTGGCTGTTCCGGAGGCTGTCAGGGCAATTCCTCCAACACCTGGAACAAAACTTGTCGCTGCTCCCACTCCCAGTCCGCCGAAATAATCAGCCCAGGCGAGCCGTTCAAGCTCCTCCTGCAGGATCTTGTTGCGTGAATATACGTTGACACGATATTGGCTGGCAATTTTGCCCTTTGACTTTGAAAAACCAATCAACTGCTCTGCTTTGCTGTCTTCGGCTCCGGTCACTTCACGCTTTCCTATGGTCTCTTTTGCCCGGTTAAACAGGCTGCCAACTCCGGCTGCAGCACCCGCCAATGTTTCCTTGGGGGCAGTAAACAGATTTTTTATCCCGGTAACTGTATTTTTCCCTGATTGCTTCAGAGATTCGACTACCGTATCATCAGTTTCCACCTTTTTCATCGCGACTATTGCTTCGATTTCACGGACGAGCATTTTTAAGGAACTTGTTGAGGAGGCTTTAAAAATACCGACCGATGATGTAACACTATAGTGATTAAACATGCCATCATTTTTAACCAGATTATCTACAGTGAAGTTCTTTCCTTTTTGCAATTCCGGTTCAAGGAAAGATAGATCCTTGAGTGTGCCAGGTTTTTCAAATTCAGCCAGCACGTGTTGAGGTAGGATGCCTATTGACAGGAACAGAACAAGAAGACATATAAATGACGAAGTGCGACAAAAAAAGAGATCGTTTGTCGTATTATAATGCATACCCCATTTCCTTATAAAAATTAAACTAGCCAGTTATATTGGTTTTATCCTATTGTAATACTGTTCTATCAATATGTAAGTAGCAAAAACCACAAGGGCAAAGCAACCCGTGGTGTAAATACTCATCAAATGTTTTGGAAGCAGTGTTCCATTTTTTAAAACTTTTCAGAAACAACAGTGTAGCCGTATTCTATAGGCGTATATTTGTTCTTTTTCGCCTTTTTGATTTTGGGTTTTTTGAAAGGTATCCTTTCATAGGGAATTTGACTGAGCAGGTGAGAGATACAATTAAGTCGAGCACTCTTTTTGTTGTCTGAGTTGACGACAAACCATGGGGCATGTTTACTGTCTGTCGCTAAAAACATTCTATCTTTTGCCTCGCTGTATTTATCCCAGAGTTCCTGCGCATCTAAATCCATAGGCCTTAGTTTCCAGTCTTTGCGCGGATCTTCAATCCTTTTTTCCAAGCGTTCAAATTGAACTTCCCGGCTCACTTCAAACCAATATTTGATCAAAATAATATCATCATCGACAACTCGGAAAGGGTATCAGCAGTTTGGGGACCAACTCCTACAACCTCGATGATGGGTGTATCCATTCTAGTTACTCCTTCCGCACTTGTAGTTATTAAAGCCTACCACTACGACAATTGTTACAAGATAGACCTCGATCTGCGTCATGTTGACTACAACAGGTCGAGGTCTATAATTTTAAATTAGCAATTACCGGAAAAGGGCTACTCA
>CAXMTO010000013.1:0-4690 GCA_964196355.1 uncultured Myxococcota bacterium | reverse complement strand
ATTAAATTATTTTTTAATTAGAACAAACTTTCATTTACAAACAACGCTAAACAACAAAGCCGAAACGGAATTACAAACTTTTAAATTGCACAAATGCCTAATGCGAATACGCTTTCGGCTTGAGGCACTTGTTAGGCTTTTATACTTATTTATTTAAATGTTCTGTATCTGGTGCCGTGCCTTTTCTATAGAACATAAAATCACAATACTCATCTCCCTTCGCAATTGTATGCGACCTTCTGAACTCTGCATTAACTTTATCAACGATTACAGGATATCCAGCCAAATCATGATCGCAGCCGAGTTTGGCTATTTCAGGACAGTCATAAGCTTCACCAAGTGTGCAGTTTGTGCATTCAGTCACGGTGAACGTCAGCTTGTCTTTTTCACTGCGCATTTCTTCAACCTTCCAGGTGCCCTCTTCATTCATTGCATTAAACCAGGCGGCTGTAAATTTCACAAAATTCTCGAAGGGATCTCCTTCGCACTTTACAAGGTCATCAATCTGGTACATGGCGGGCATACTGTAAACGGCAACCTTTTGCATAATGCCCTTTACAAACTCATACGCATTTTCTCTCCCCTCTTTTCTGGCAATAATATTGAACATTGAGATCAACATGGTAATGTCTTTAGCCGCATCTTCACTGAGCTTAAGCGTTGCCTGGTATGCTTCCGGATATTTTCTTTTCAATCCTCTTTGTTCTAAGAACAATCTAATGAAAAACGGCAAAATGCCGATCAATCCAAATTTATTACGGATTTCTCTCAAGGCAATACTCTCTTGTTTCTTCACGGTTTCTTTGGGAAGACCTGAGAGTGTTTTCCCGTATTGTGTTAGTTCCTCAACTTTCATGATGCCTCCAATTTGTGAATAACGGTAGTCTATCTATTATTGTGCGACCTAAAATTATGGGCAAACACGTACGTTTTTAGACGCGTATGCCGCATAGTGAATTATAGAATTCATACCATTATTTTTGAATAATTTCATGATTTTATTTTGATTAAGACCTAAATCCTTGTTGCGCGATAGGCGTACAGAAAATGACGCATAAGACACAATTACAATATTACATTCTTGTTATTAAATTTCTTTTATAAAGTTGTGTTTACTTGCCAAAAGCACAGGTTCAAGCATTTCAACTTCCAGTACATATATCTTATTTCTTACAGAAATGCAAAAAAAGACAAACCCGATGAAATGGATTTGCCCTTATTGAAAAACGATATCACAGGTTCTGAACCTACTGTTAAAATGTTGGATACATAGCAGAACTCACAAGGTTAGCTCAGGTTGTGATATCGTATTAAGGTATCACAAAATAATCAGGCGCTTGATACTTGGACGTTATTGCAGATATCGCAGATCTGACCGACATTTGAATTTGGAGATATCACCAGCTTCACACCACCCTCCTAAACCACAATATATGGACTAAAGGGTTTTTAGATATTCAATCAGGGCACCAAGTTCTTCTTCCGTTATGTCGGCAAAGGCCGGCATTCTGTCAACGGGTGTTTTGAGCTGGGATTTGATGCTGTCGTCTGTAACCGGTTTGCCGCTGATAGGTAGCTTGTCTATCTGGAACAAATCTTTCAGACCGGGGCCGATCCGGGTATCCGTTCGATCAATGTAGTGGCACATGGCACAGTTCTGGGCAAAGAAGGCCGCCCCCTGTTCGATTCGGGCATCTTTGGGTGCTTCCTTCGTGCTGCGCGTTCCGTATACCAGTTCTCCCCCGAAAAAACCTATACCTATTACAATGAGTAGACAGAGGGAATAAAAAACCAATGGGACTTTTTCACGAAACGGAATTAACGTGGCGATTAAGAGAACAAGCAGAACAGCTGCCAGAACCATCTTCATTATTATAGGAATAAGCCAGGCACCGGCGTAAAAGTGTTGCCAGTCCATCAAGCCAAATAGGACGGCTACCGGTAGAATCGCCAGTGCCAGCCAGAAACAATGGCGTGCAGACTTGGCTAACGAAGGGCGTTTCAGTATGGCTCCTAAAAGCGCGAAAATGAATCCACCAATGATTAACCCCACTGGAATATGTGTGACTGCTGGATGAAGTGGATGGGTATAACCGATATTTACGAGAGACTGATAGAAGGCGCTTATCATATCCAACCTCGCTGTTGTCGTTTCCGTCAAAAATCACATGGCATAGGGGCGGGGCTTCCTAAACACCCGCCCCTACATTCCTTAACCGCCGTGATGAATGTAGCCTACTTGGTAGGGGTGAAAATCCAGTCCTTGGCCTTCTGAACACTATGACAATCGATGCAACCCTTTGGAGGGGACACATCCCCGGTTGGGACAAGTGCCTCCCAGCTTGTCTTTTTCGATCAAGGCTGTCTTAAGCCCCTTGTTTCCGGCGGCAATCGCAAGATTCGCGGCTCGGCCGCCCCCGATCACGATAAGATCAAATCTCTCAGTCATTGGTTGTCTCTTCCTCTTGCTTCATCGACACATCCAGCACCATTCGAAGCATAGGACAAAATTATTATTGTATTAAGGAGAGGACAAAGGGCTCGTCTTTCATGTTGTATCAACTAAACCCCAAAGTTGGGGGATTTTGGTGTTTTGTTTACACCTTCCGGGGAAAGGCGGAGGACTTTGGACCTTGCGTTGTCCCACCATCAGAGGGATTCGCCGTCCCGCTGTAGCAGGACGGCTTCACCCTTGACGCCTTGTTGAAGCGAAGCGGAAATCCCGCTTGCGGGGGTGCTTAAGCACGCCGACCTTTGCAAGGCTGGGACTACGTTTCCCATTGATATCGTTTTACTTAAGGGGAAACGATGTCAAGACCATGTCGCGACCCGCCGCATGACACCCCATACATCCCGGGACGCCGTTTCCAATGGCAGCAATTTTCGATGGGTCCGTCGCACTCGTCACCTCGTACCAAAACCAACCTTTTCCAGAATTCGAGTCATCATTCGTCTTGATCATTACGGCCCATCCCTGCAAATCACCTGCCTTGGTAAACATTTCTTTGACCACACAGCTGTTCACGGGAAGTTGTTTTTTGCCTTGCTTTTTTGATGTTGCTATAACGTCGTTCATGAAGACACGGACCGGCAATCCGAATTCCGTATGGGGACCCCGTCCTGGATGAGCTTTGAACTCTTTTGCCGCAAAAGATTGATATTTCTGGGATTTAAGCCAGTCAAATAGTGCTCGCGGTTTTGTTGGGATATCCGTTTGGATGTTTTCAGGCGTCGATGTCGTTCCCTTCCATTCGGCGGGAAGCAGCGCCACAGGCGGCACCTCAGGTGGTTGTATAGCAGCCCGCTCATCCCTATTTTCAGGATTCATCTTCGCGTTCTTGGCGGCGCGAAGCACTGGATAATACTGGGTAAAGACGAAATCGTCCTTGGCAGCGGATGCATGGCAAGCGTTGCATGCTGAAGTCGGAAAAGCCATTGCCTTCTTTTTAACCATGCCACCCTCTTTATTGGTGAAGCTGAAATAAGCCCAATTACCCGGCTCTTTTGGGAAGTGTTTGCTGCTCTTAATCGTGGCTTCTAGCCCGATGAACTCCCCTTGAAAATACCCTTTACCGCTGACGGCTTGTTTGCTGCCGACGCTAACGAGTTCTTTGATCATGATCGTGCCATCGCGGAATTTGCCTGTCTGTTTATATTCCTGGTAGCTGACCGGATCAATGTAGACGTTATGAAACTCGGGAAAAGGTGCATTGCCACCATTCATGTCATTGGGTGTCACAGGTGTCCCGACATATACCCATGAACGATAATCCGTGGGTCGAACTAGCTCCCCGGATGAATCGAGGCGAAAGAAATCCGATTGGGTTTTCGCGAAGATTGGCTGCGCCACCATTACAGTCACTACAAAAACACTTGCAATAACGAGGGTGAAAGTGCCTACTTTCCTAAAATGCTTGTTTGTTTTCACGCTACTTCTCCTTTTTTTTGAGTTGTTAATAATTCGCGTTTTTTCGGGGTGAGTCATCTACAAGACTAAATTTAGAAGGTTTGGTTTCTAAAAAAGCCTTAGTGAGAAACAAGAATTCGTTTTGGTATTGGGTGGTTTTCAGCACTAGACAAAGATTTAAGCGCATCCCAGTAGTTGCCTTTGTTGTAGGCCTTGTATGCACCTATTAGAGCTCTTTTTTGCAAAATAGCACTGCAGCTACTTAAAACTATGAAAGAAATAAAGATAACAATTAATCGAAATGGTATCTGAAAATTGTTATTCACGTCGCTTTCCTCTGCATTCAAATAATTTGCGTACTTGATTATACATTAGTAGTAGGGCAGACCACCCGTTGAGTTAACACAGAATATCTCGCATGATTCATAACAATCTAATCATTGAATATGTTATTTTTCTGTCAAACCAAATATTAGTCAATTACAGATATATTGAGAGTATCATCAAGAAGCTGATACTTGGTCGTTATTGCAGATATCGCAGGTTTGACAAGAACGAAAACCGTATTGATCTTTGTCCAAAATCGCCCTCATTTTTTTAGACAAATCGTTCCAACCTAAACACATAACAGACCTACTTGATGTAGTCTGCCAAGGTAAACCAACGGTTGCTGTCGGTGTATACAGCCCGGACTGAAAGCCCGCTAACGGACGCAAACTCGCCTATGTGATGGGACGTAAACTTGTGGGAGTTCTCCGTGTGAATGGTCTGTCCCTTGGGGAT
>CAXMTO010000012.1:0-4577 GCA_964196355.1 uncultured Myxococcota bacterium | reverse complement strand
GGATTTCTCACCAACAAAGTTTTTCGCAGGTCGAGGCGCCGGGTATGAAGCTGTAGTGAGCTACTGCAAATACTCGGCAACGAAGCAGCTGCGGAAAAATCTGTTGGCCCGAAGGGTGAACGTTTTGATTTGAAACAGAATACAGTCTGGTATTTGAGGGTTTAGTCAACGTCCAATCAGTTCTTGATATTGAGGTTCAAATCAAAAAGTTTATGAGAAATTCGGGCTAGGTCTTGGCATTGGCAACAACACAATCTGTGTCTTAAAAATCCTTGGAAATCGAGTCGATTATTATCACAATGGAAGCTCAGCTTTTCCCTTATAAACTGGGCTGTAGGAATTAGCAGATATATTGGCAAGAAAATTGCTGCTCTCTTTACCTGCAAAGTTGGAATTAAACTTTGCAGGCAAGAAATGGCAAGGCGTCTGCAGCATGTAAACGATTTTCTTATCATTTTTTTTGTGCAACTTCAGTTCAAGGAGAGATTCGATGCAAGACAACCTGATTCTTAAAGCCGAAAAGAGATTCAGCATTTCCAAACCGGCTTTCATTCTTCTGCTGATTAGTGTCATGCTTACAACCATTCTTGCAGGTGTAACTGTTAAAAATATAGATCGCAGTCAAAAGCTCATGGAGTTTTCTCTACTGAGGCAGGGAACGACAATGATCCACGCCTTTGAGGCAGGAGCCCGAACGTCGATGCTGTTTCGTAAAAAAACTGGACACAATCCTCTAGTAGATCTTGCGACTGAAGTGCTGAAAGATACAGGTGTCGCCTATATCAGGATTATAGATGAAGAGAATGCTGTTATTGTATCACAGGGAAATGTTTCAAAATCCATTTTGCAAAAACAATCGTATTTAACGGAGGTTGGGGATAGTCCTATTTTTTCAATAAATTGGGCTGAGAATATTTTTGAGGTGTCCAAGCAGTTTCATCCCGTTGCGTCAACGCCAAATGGTATGTCCATGATGGAAATGCGTTGGGAACAATGGAATCTTGATTTTAAACCAAAAGGGAAGATGTATATTTCCGTGGGTTTTTATACCAATGAGTATGAGAAGACAAGACAGGAAGATATGTATCACACAATCTTTATGTTGGTGATGCTTCTCCTTCTTTTCTTCGCCGGATTGTATTTTCTTTTCCTCTACCATAGGATCCGTGTCACCCATGCAACGCTTCTCAACACACAACTTTACGCAAACAATGTTCTGGAAAGTATTCCCGACTCACTTATAACCCTGGGACAGGATGGGCATATAGTATCATCCAATAGAAACAGCGAGAAACTACTCGAATGTCGTTCCACTGACATTGTCGGAAGGAAATTATTGGATATTTTCCCCACCTGCCCGCCAGAAGCACTCAGTACGCAAAACAGTGTTGTCGAAATGGATACGGAACTTCAGGTTCCAAGTGGTAAAACAGTGCCGATAAAGATTAGTAGCGCACAATTGAGAGACCATAAAGGCAAAAAGATTGGTAGGGTTCTGATTATGAGAGACGTAGGGGAGATACGCTTAATGGAAGAACAATTAGAACATTCAAGGAGGCTCGCCGCCCTAGGTTCCATGGCAGCGGGTATTGCCCATGAAGTACGCAATCCTCTCGGTACTTTGCGCGGCTTGGCTCATTTTTTCGGTTCTGAAAAGGGTGCATCAGATGCTTGTAAAAAATATTCAAAGTTTATGATAAGTGAGGTCGATAGATTGAACCAACTCGTTACCGACCTTCTCCAGTTCGGAGCTCCCCAGGATATGAATTTCGGCAGGGTCGATATAAAAAGTATGATGGGAAAAATAGTTACTTTATTTGAGAAAGATTTTGCAAATAAGAGTATCAGCTTTGGTCATCAGTATAGTGACGACACTGAACTATATGGAGACACTGATTTGCTGATTCAAGCCCTCTTAAATTTGTTAAACAACAGCATACATGCAACATCTGATGGTGGTGAGATTTCCCTAGATGTTGGATGCGATGGGGAGACTTGTCGAATATCTGTGTCAGATTCAGGGACTGGCATGTCTGACGAAACCAAGAGTAAAATATTTGATCCTTTCTATACAACGAAAACAAATGGCACTGGATTGGGACTTGCGATAAGTCACCGAATTGTAGAACGTCACAAAGGGTATTTTGAGATAAACTCAGAGATTAATGTGGGCACAACCATCACCATAGTGCTTCCCTATAAGGAGAGAGAACATGACTGATTCACAACGAGAAAAACATCAACTGCTGTTGGTAGACGATGATATCGGGCACAGAACTATGCTCAAACTTAATCTGGAGAGACTCGGGTATAGTATATCCGAAGCATGTGATGGTGATGAAGTCCTTGCTGTATTGCAAAAGAATCACTTTGATCTCATTCTGCTTGATTTGAAAATGGAAAGAATGGGCGGTATTGAAACCCTTGAATTGCTCGGTGATGCGGGTATCCATATTCCCACTATAGTGGCAACCGCATTTTCTTCCATAAAAAGTGTCGTAACGGCAATGAAAAAGGGGGCCTACGATTATATCACCAAACCTATAGATATTGATAACCTGGCCCTTCTATTAGCAAGGGCACTTGACCATTCGTCTCTTCGATCGGAAAATGCCTATCTAAAAGACAGATTGGCAGAGAATTATTCTTTCGGCAAAATTATCGGCTCAAGTCAGGTTATGCAAGAACTTTTCTCTATGCTTACGCTGGTGGCAGAGAGTGACGCCACAGTGCTGATCCAAGGCGAATCGGGGACCGGTAAGGAACTTGTAGCGAACGCTCTGCACGAAAATGGTCCTCGGAAGAAAGGTCCTTTTATTAAGGTGAACTGTTCTGCACTTCATGAAAACCTTCTTGAAAGTGAACTGTTCGGTCACGAAGCAGGGGCTTTCACCGGGGCGACAACAAGACGGAAAGGAAGATTTGAGCTGGCCCACGGGGGCACTCTTTTCCTTGATGAGATCGGCGATATGAGCCTTCCGACTCAGGCAAAGATTCTTCGGGTGCTCCAAGAAGGCGAATTCGAAAGGGTCGGCGGTAATGATACAATCAATGTCGATGTTCGGTTACTGGCGGCAACACATAAAGACCTAGAGATGATGATCAAGGAAGAAACTTTTCGGCAGGATCTCTATTTTCGATTAGCTGTAGTACCTATTGACCTTCCTCCATTAAGAGATCGCCAAGAAGATATACCTGACTTGGCGAACCATTTTCTCAAGAAAAAAAACAAAAAAAACAAAAAAAACATCAAAGGCTTTCATCCGGAAACAATGAGTATTTTCATGCGCTACAATTGGGTTGGTAATATACGGGAGTTGGAAAATACCATCGAACGAGCTGTCGTACTATGCCTCGGAGAACAAATTACCCCACGAGAACTCCCCCCACGATTCTTACCGGAAAGTGATATTCACACGACAAATAACTTTTCTTTACGCGGTTGGACTCTGCGCGATATGGAGCGAGAGATGATCAAAACAACCCTAAATGGCACAAACAATAATAAGACACTCGCTGCGAAAAATCTCGGTATTGCCCGCCAAACTCTTATTAATAAGATTAAAGAATACGGACTAGAAATTTAATTCAATCATGCTCGTGTTTATGTATAGAACTTTTCACAGGTGAATCTTCTGATAAAGACTGGATATAGTTCACTAAATTCCACACCTCTTGTTCTTCAAGTTCATCTTCCCACGCTGGCATTTCCCCACGACCTGTTTTAATCTTCCAAGCAAAATCTCCATCAGGATGTCCACCAGCCATTGCCTTTAGATTAGTAGGTTTAGTCGATAGTCCTGCACCATCTGGCCCATCACCTAGTGCTTGGTCTCCATGGCACCTGGCACATAATTCGATAAACAATTTAAATCCATTTGTTATCGAATTGCTGTTCAACGGCACAGGGTTTAACTGCTGGATGGCATCCAGGGGTGCTGCCCAGTGGTCTTCCCCTCCCTTCATTTGGTGCCCACCCTTATGTGACCCGCTAGCACAAGCCATACTCACAGAACCCAGTAGAGCAGCAAGTAGAAATATTGTCTTCATCATTTGCTCCTTGTTAAAGATATGTATCACTACAATAACGTACTACATAGTGATATTATACACCAATTTTTGTGAAAAGACAGAAAACGTTACTGCTTCTACACACGGGTACCAGAACAACGCGTTATGTCAAAAACATCATGTCATTGTTCTTATACTATACATTTTCTGCACGATCGCACTGTTTTGCATACTCCTTGCCAAATTCTTAAACAGGGGTAGACTAGAGATCACACACCTCAAGCCTTATGATTGAAAGGTAAAGTAGGTAGGCACACGTCCGGTGAAGAGATGTACAGAGAAGGTCAAGTGGTAACGACCCAGGTTTGACTTCTTTTTCTGAAAAATTGAGAGCAGGGCCTTGTTTGGGTGCTCAGGAATAGTATTAATATGCGGGGCTAACTCCAGAAGTAGAGGTTGCCAGAAATGATTTTGATATCAACTCGGCACTTTTTTCTTATACCCAAAGGTCGAAATTTTCAGTTATAGAATGACTTTAGCCCGGATTTCTCACCAGCAAAGATGAT
>CAXMTO010000011.1:0-9427 GCA_964196355.1 uncultured Myxococcota bacterium | reverse complement strand
TTACTGTCTTACTGAACCAGGGGCTGGGAGTGATGCATTAGGTGCCCAGTCAAGTGCCGTTCTTTCTGAAGATGGTAAACATTATATATTGAATGGTACCAAGCAGTTCATAAGCAACGGCGGCTTTGCTGAACTGTTTACGGTTTTTGCAAAGATTGATAAGGAGCATTTTACTGCATTTCTGGTGGAGAAGTCTTTTGAGGGGCTGGTCGTTGGAGTCGAAGAAAAGAAACTTGGCATTAAAGGTTCTTCAACTACCCAGATCATCCTCGACAACTGTAAAGTACCTGTGGAAAACGTACTGGGTGAAAAAGGAAGAGGACATAAAATTGCCTTTAATGTCCTGAATGTTGGTCGTTTCAAGCTTGGGGCCTGTGTTACAGGTGCTGCAAAGAGTGCATTGGTCGACGGTATTAAATATGCCAATGAACGTAAGCAGTTTAACACCCCTATCGCTCAATTTGGGGCGATTTCTGAGAAAATTGCGGACCTTACGGCCGAGATTTTTGCCTCCGAATCCCTTGTATATCGCCTTGCCGGTCTTCTGGATGAGAAACTCAATACGATCGAAAAAGGTATCGATAATTACTATGAAGAGTATCTCAAAGGTATCGAAGAGTATGCTCCGGAATGCGCCATCTCTAAAGTTTTTTGCAGTGAGATTCTCGCTAAAACTGTTGACGAGGTCCTGCAGATTCACGGTGGGTACGGATTTGTCAGCGATTATCCTGCGGAACGTTATTATCGCGATGAGCGGATTAACAGGATTTATGAAGGTACCAATGAGATTAATCGTCTGCTCATTCCAGGTATGATCCTGCGGAAGTCAATGAAAGGAGAACTGCCTCTGCAGGCGGAGGCAATGAAGGCCTTTGAGGCTCTTATGACGCCAAGTTTTGAGGAAATTGATGATGAAATCCTGTTTGTGCATGAGAAGTTGCTGATTAAAAACCTCAAAACCCTCTTTCTTATCCTGGCCGGTGCAGGGGTTCAGAAATATATGGACAAGCTGGCCAATGAGCAGGAAATTCTTCTGACTGCTGCTGATATCGCCATCCAGATCTTTGCTCTTGAGAGCACCGTGCTGCGGGCAGAGAAGATTTTTGGTGCATGTTCTGAACGCAAACAGGAATTGCTGAAAGCTGCGGTGAAGGTCTTTGCTTTCGAAGCTACTGAAATTGCGGGTACTGCTGCGAAGAAGGGGGCATTTTTCACTGAGGAGGGTGATACTCTTACCATGATACTCTCCGGTATACGGCGTTTCGCCAAGTATGATGCAACCGGTCTTCTGGCTGCAAAACGCCTTTTGGCAAGAGCTGCCTGCGAAGAAGAGAAGTATATTTTCTAACAAACATACTACATGAAACCCTTCCAGCACACAATAAATACTCCGTATATAGCGGGTCCGGTTCACTGTTATACAGCCGAGCTGGGCGGCGACCTTGTCCTGTTTGATACCGGCCCACCTACGGCTGAGGCCAAGCAGTATCTTCGAAAAAACATCGACCTGAGACGGCTCAAACATGTAATCATAACGCATTGTCACATCGATCACTACGGCCAGGCAGCATGGCTTGAAAAAAACAGTGACACAACCATCTACCTGCCCTACAGGGATTGTCTGAAAATTGAAAATCACAGGAAGCGGTTGGATGAGATGTACCAGTTGCTGATCGAGCTCGGTTTTAGTGAAGATTATCTCAATCAATTGCGAACGATTCTTGACAGTGGTGCCCTTTTTCCCCCTTTTCCTGAAAAGTACTCTACTGCTGAAACGGATTTACCGCGCCATCTGGGAATAGAGGTTGCCGGGTGTCCCGGACATTCTCAGAGTGATCTTGTTTACATCGGTAAAGATTGGGCGGTCACAGGCGACACGCTGCTGCGTGGGGTTTTCCAGTGCCCTGTTCTTGACGTGGATCTTGAACTGGGCGGAAGGTTTGAGAACTATAAGGCCTACTGTGCAACCCTGCATAAGCTTGCGGTGCTGGGCTCTAAGGTGATTCTTCCGGGACACAGGAAAGGCGTCAAAAGTATCGATTCAGCTCTGCTTTTTTATGTTTCCAAGATGCTTTCAAGAGTCAGGCAATTACACCCATACAGGGAGGAGGAAAATTTGTTTCTGATTGTTAAAAAGCTTCTTGGAGGACATATGACGGATGTCTTGCGCGTTTATCTGAAGGCGTCGGAAATATTTTTTATGAAAGATTTTCTGCATCAGCCTGGCCTGCTTC
The DNA here is from genome assembly GCA_964196355.1 of uncultured Myxococcota bacterium. GTDB lineage: Bacteria > Desulfobacterota > Desulfobulbia > Desulfobulbales > Desulfocapsaceae > Desulfomarina. The sequence continues at coordinate 7,193 of CAXMTO010000011.1, read as the reverse complement.
GCGATTCCCTGGAAGCAATTGGACTTTTTGGAGAAGTGTCTACGCTCTACCATGAGGCTATTGGTGAGAGCTCGTAAAAGGCTGGGTTTTTCTTTTAATAGATTGGTATATTTATTTGGTACCATGTATCTCTTTCATATCTTTTTTTGAGAAAGAATTATGTGGATGTCATTTTTCCCCGCGTCGGGATTAAGTTAAAAAGCATTTAAAGCTATAGACTGTTAACAAACGCACCAGGCAGTTTTCCCGGGAATAACAGGAGAAGAGATGGGGCATCACCTTGGCACCAAAAACAGTATCGTACCGCTCATTGATCGGTTGAATAAATATCCTATCGGTTTGCCGGATAATGATAAACTGAGACAGATTCTGGCTATCCTCTTTTCAGAAGAGGAAGCTTTTATTGCTTCACGTTTCCCCCTTGAAGAAGCCACAATTAAAGAGCTTGTGCGCGCCACCGGCTGGGAGAAAGAGCGATTGGAAGCCAGGCTCGATGAGATGGCAGACAAAGGACTGGTCATGGATGTAACCTACGATGGTAAAGCTTTCTATCTGCTGATGCCGGGGTTTATTGGCTTTTTCGAATTCACTTTCATGAAACAGCGTCAGGATCTTCCGGTAGCAGAGCTGGCTCAACTCATGCATGAGTATCTTCTTGGTGACCCAAAGCAGGAGATGGGCAGGGAATTCTTTGCCAGTAAAACACCGCTTACCCGTTCTCTTGTTTACGAAGAGCATATCCCTGTCAGTTCGAATGTAGCCACCTACGAGAGTGCCAGAGAAGTAATAAAGAGTGCAAGCTACGGTGCTATTGGGATGTGTTACTGTCGGCATAAAAAAGAACATCTGCAACAAACCTGTGATAAAGATGCGCCGACACAGGAAATTTGTATTTCTCTTGGAACTGCCGCAAAATTTATGGTGAGGCGTGGTTTTGCCGAAAAGAGAAGCAAAGAAGAGCTGCTGGCTATTCTTACAAAGGCACGAGATCTGAATCTGACTCATATTACGGACAATATCCGCTATAAACCTTCATTTATCTGTAACTGCTGCTCCTGCTGCTGTGAACTGCTGGGGGGGGTAAACCGTGGTTTTCCGATGGGTGTGGGGAAAACCAATTTTAGTCTGCAGATCGATCTTGAGAGTTGCGTTGGCTGTGGTCTCTGTAAAACAAGCTGTAATGTTATTGCCCTGGAACTTACAGATGCGTCAAACGGTAAAAAGAAAAAGCAGATGACGGTCAATAGTGAAAACTGTCTGGGCTGTGGTGCCTGTATCAGCTCATGCCCGACTTCATCGCTTTCGCTTGTTCCAGTGCCGCGGCCTGATCCTCCAGAGAAAAAGAGAGATCTGTTTAAACAGATTCTCAAAGAAAAGAAACGATTGACCCCGTATGTCGTCAGTGGGGTAAAGAAGAAAATTCGCAGTACTTTCGGGATGGGGTAGGAGAACGAGAAATAGAGTGAGCTACCCTGTCTTATATGAGGATAATGACTGGCTGGTCGTAGATAAACCTATAGATCTCACCACTCACTCTGCCAGCCCAGGTGATACCGGTCTGGTGGAGTGGCTTGCCCTGCATCAGCAACGCCGTCTCCATGTCTGTTCTCGTCTGGACAGAGGTACCAGCGGTGTCCTGCTTTTTGCCAAACATCCCGCAGCAAGTGGCCGGGCCCAGATTATTCACGAGCAACAGGAAGGCCTGAAGACATATCGATTCATAAGTACCAGGCGTCATAGGAGTGCGCAGCACTGGCAGATGAGAGAGCCTCTGGGTGGTAAGGAGTGCAGCACCCATTTCCGGCTGGTTGCTGAGGGCTGTGGGTATTTTTGCTACGAGGCCAGGATCAGCAGGGGACGCACTCATCAGATCCGTCAGCATGCAGCCCTTGCCGGCGTGCCCATTCTTGGTGACCATAAGTATGGTGAGGCGGGGGCTCTTCGTCTGTGCCTGCATTGCTGCGAGGTGAGTTGGCCTGATATCAGCAGGCCTGTGGTAAGCGAACAGCCGGATTCGTTTTCTATGCTGCTCGGAGGATATTCGGATTTTATGCTGAGTGGGGCTGTGGCCTGGGAGCGGCGTATGGGCTGGCCGGGTCTGGTGAGTAACAGCTTTCGTCTCATCCATCGCGGAGAGGTGGCTCTGCCGGTGAGTATTGATCTGTACGATTCCATCCTCTTTATAACTGCATTCAGTGGAGAGAATAATGGCAAGCTTCTCAAGGAAGAGCTGCGCCCCCTGCTCGAATATCTGGCCACCAAAGTGAGCTGGCATGGGTGTTTACTGCGGTATCAGGTTCGGAATCCCCACCGTAATAAATTGGTGCATGACACACTGTCCTGGGGAGATATACCCGATACCCCGGTCATGGCCCGGGAACATGATCTCATCTATGCGATAAACCTCAATGATTCACAGCATGCGGGCCTTTTTCTTGATCAACGTGATTCCCGAAGGCGTATTCACCATATTGCACGGGGCAGGCGGGTAACCAACCTCTTTGCGTTTACCTGCTCTTTTTCTGCGGTAGCAGTTGGTGGTGACGCCGAGGTCGTTTTTTCTGTTGATTCAGCAGGTTCAAGCCTGGGCCGGGGAAAGGAGAATTTTGCTCTGAACAGCCTGAATCAGAGTGGTCGCGGCAAGTTTATCAAGGAAGATGTCCTGAAATGGCTGGCCCGTCAGGAGCGTAAAAGGACCAGTGATCCAGATGCCTTTGACTACTGGGATCTTATCATCTGCGATCCGCCTGTTTTTGCCTCCGGCGGTGGAGGGAGAGGTTTTCATGTTGAAAAACAGTGGCCGGAGCTGGCGCGTCAAATCAGGCTTCTGCTTTCCCCTGAAGGTATTGCTCTTTTTGCCAATAACCACCGCAGTGGCAGGACGTCTTTTTACCGTGAGGAATTACAGAGACAATTCAAAACCGTCACTTTCTTGACTCCTCCCCTTGATTTTCCTGTCCTGGCAGGTGAGCCCGAGCATGTCCGCATCTACTGGTGTGAGGTGTAGATCAGTTGTCAGTATTGTTCGCAAGGTAATCTGTAATTCGGACTCGGTAATCAACAATATCTTTGCGGAGTGATGAGAAATCCGCCATTTTTTCATCAACTCTGGCTATGTGGCTGTCCAGTATTTCAATGAGTTTTGGAGTGATGGTAGTGAAGTTTCTACTATTGATATCGAATATATCGGATAGTTTCTGGATCTCTTTCAAGGAAATACCAAGATTTTTCAGTTTCAAAATGAACTTCAGGCGGAGGATGTCATCTTTATTATAACTGCGGGTGCCGCCGCCAAGGCGTTGGGTTTTTCCCATAAGACCTATTTCTTCATAGTAACGGATAGTGCGGGTTGTGATTTTCAGGCTTTTAGCCAGTTCACCAATCTGCACCGGTTTGTTTTCTTTTTCGTGCATAGTTTTCCCTTCCCTCGCTTCAAGATAGTGTCTTACTGAAGGAGAAGTCGCTGGATAATTAACCTTTACGTAAGTCGTTGTTCGCAAAATATAATGTTTTCAGGAGATCTGTCAATCGAAAAATAATCTATTTTGTTTTGTTCTTTAGTGCCTTACTCCTGAAAACCAGTCACTCCTTTTAGTACCCCCTTGAGGGGTGTAAATAACAAGAAATATGGAGAGTGTATTGAAATTAGGCACTTAAAGTAATCGCCAAGGCACTTATGCCCCTCAAGCGGGTACTGAAAAGAGCGCAGGATTTTTACCGTTTACCGGTGTTAGACAATTGTGGAGTGATATATGAAATACAATAAATACTATTGACCTTTACGTAAGCATTTTTTATAAGGTGTTGTAACTCTTTGTGACGGGGATAATAGCTGGAGAAAGCGATAGAATTTACCCGGGAGATTCACTGGAAGGTCGGTCACGGTACATAGACTTAAATCTGGTTTAATCAGGTGAGTTGAAATTAAATCTGAAAATCTCTCCTGTACCTGTCATGACTCTTGCTATCTTGGTCTCCATAATGATATCTATAATGCTCCTCGATCTCTTATCGTTGCCGTTGGTGGAATTTTAGTAGAAATGAAAAAATCGTGGAGAGGGGTTTTGCTACAGTGCCGGAGGCTGACGGATAATGGCAGAGGAGCGTTTGAAGAAGGGGTTAAAGGAGCTGACCTTTTAAAACAGCTTAGACCGAGAGATATCCCAGAGTTACTGCTAGAAAGGATTAAGGACACTAACTTATAGGAACTGGAGAGACTAAATGAAGATTCTTGTTTGTATTAAGCAGGTTCCCGATATGGAATCAAAATTCAAGGTGGATGCAGATGGCACCTGGTATGAAAGAAGCGATCTGGCCTGGAGAATGAACGAGTATGATGAGTATGCCGTTGAACAGGCTGTTCAACTCAGGGAACAGGTGAAAGATGCAGATCTTACTGTCTTGTGCATTGGAGGGGATCAGGTTAAAGAAACCATGAAAAAGGGACTGGCAATGGGATGTGATCGAGGGGCTCACATTGCAGATGACGATTCGAGCAGCAGAGAGCCATTTGAAAAAGCAGGTATTATAGCCGAGTATGCAAAAGACAAAGGTTTTGACCTGATTTTCACCGGTATGCAATCACAGGATCGGGGAAGTGCACAGGTGGGCATTCTGATTGGGGAATTCCTTGATATGCCAAGTATTTCTACTGTCGTTGATTTTACATACTCCGAAGGTGTTGTCAATGTCAAGCGCGAGCTTGAGGGGGGCGTTAAGGCATGTGTTACCGCCAGGACTCCTTTAGTCGTTACCTGTCAACTCGGATTAAATACACCCCGTTACCCGACCCTGCCCAATATCATGAAGGCCAAAAGGAAAGAGCTGCTTTCTCTACCCGTGGCTGATTTGCTTAAGGTCGACTCGAGGCAGGAAACGGCAAAGATCTATTTCCCGGAGAAAAAAGGTGGTGGCCTTATTCTGGAAGGTGATGTCGCTGAACTGACTGACAAGTTGATTCAGATTCTCAAAGAGAAAACCGGTGTTCTTGCCTAGGAGAAGATTATGAAGATAGTACTTGTTGCAGAATATAGAGATAAAAAACTGCTTGCCAGTTGTAATGAGTTGATGGATTTTGCCGATAAAATGAGCTGTGAGAGCGTCATGTGTCTGGTGGGGGATGAGAAAGATTTGCCTGGATATGATGGAAGACTGTATCTCGCTGATGTTGAGAATTATGGCGAATATAATCCGGACGCACATAAGCAGTTTATTCTTGATGTTGTTGAAAAAGAGCAGGCTGATATGGTGGCTTTCAGTCACTCCTCCTACGGCTGGGATTTGGCACCAAGGGTGGCGTTTGCGCTGAAAGCGGCCCAGGTTTCTGAGATTGTTGAGATTGTTGACGGCGTTCCTGTTGTTCCAGTATGTAACGGGAAATTAAGACGTGATGTGCAGGTTAAGACGGACAAGTCTGTTGTGACGATCCAGGCGGGCGCTTTTGGTTTACCTGAAGACCCGACCGGTACCCCGACTATAGAAAAAATTGCAGGGAAAACCGGAGGCAGGGTCGAATTTACCGGATATGAGCAGGCACAGAGCGGCGGTGTTGATCTTGGCAAAGCTCAGATTATTGTCAGCGCCGGAAGGGGAATCGGTAAGCCCGAAAATATCGAAATGATAGCGAATCTGGCCAAGGCGCTTGGCGGTGAATACGGAGCGAGCAGACCTGTTGTTGATTCCGAATGGGTTGAACATAATCGTCAGGTTGGAACCACAGGGCAGACAGTAACGCCGAAGCTCTACGTTGCCTGTGGAATTTCAGGGGCCATTCAGCATCTGGCCGGAATGAAAAAATCGGAATTCATCGTTGCTGTTAATACCGATAAAGACGCACCAATTGGTGAAGCCGCAGATGTCCTGGTTGTTGCAGATTTAAAGGAATTTATTCCTGCCTTTACGGACAAGATTCAGGCACTGTAGAGGTAGAGATCATTATAATATGAAAAGATAATTCCAGGCCCGTGACGGGAGATCTTATGACTGGAATCATTAAATCTCTCAATCAATAGGTATTACAGAGTATTTGCAAAGTTTTGGTGGAGGATTCTGGCATTTCAAACAAGCATATGAACTATTTAACCGAAATCAAGGTGAGGGGGTATCATGCCGATTTTTATGGTCATGTGAACAACGCCCGATATCTCGAATTTTTTGAAGAAGATAGGTGGGCTCATTTAGAATCAAAAATTGACCTGAAAAAATGGGCGGAAAAGGGGCTTGTTTTTCTTGTTGTTAACATCAATGTGAACTATCGCAAGGCTGTTCCGGTGGGAGAAACCCTGCTCATTACGACAAAGCTTGAAAAAATTGGAAAAAAAAGTGTGATACTGAGGCAGGAGATGTTTTTGAAAAGTACAAAAAGGATTGCTGCTGACGCTCTGGTTACTTTTGTAATAGGAGGCAGGGATGGTGCAATGAAGATGGAAGGGGATCTTTTGCGGGACATTGAAAAATTGTGTTGAGTGGATGATGAACAGTTAAACCCATTTTGTCTGGAAAAAGTGTAAAGGCAGTAATGCAAGGTGTTCATATTCGATTTTTAATTGACATTTGTAGTGGTTATATATTAAACACAACGGCTGTAGTGGTAGTGTCTGTCTACTCATGATATTAACCTGAACGTAAAGGTTAGAAATAAATTACTGTTGTCTTTTAAGTAAGTTAGGGAAGTATAGCTTTATGGGGTGTCTGTCATCAATATTGACAGGTCTAACGGTTAATAGCACTGAGGGGAGAAAAAGAATGAAAAAAAAGATTTCTGTACTGGCGTTGGCGTCAATATTTATTGCGGGTTCTGCAATGGCTTCTGGGTGGCGGATACCGGAACAGTCAGTTGATTCAACGGCGAAAGCAGGTGCCAACGTGGCATCATCCACCCGGGGTGATACGGCATACTACAACCCTGCCAATATGTCCTGGATGGCAGATACCTGGCATCTTGAAGCGGATCTGACTTATCTTTACCTTTCTCCAATTGAATATGAAGATTCCCGTTCCTCTATGCGTAACGGTGAGTCTGAGAGTGAGAATTTTATAATTCCCACCGGTTTTGCAGTGTCTCCCTCTTATGGTGGAGCGCGTTTTGGGCTGGCGATAGTTGCACCCGGTGGTTTGTCCAAACAATGGGAAGATGCTTACCCGAAGGCGTACGCTGAAGAGTTTTCTCTTACAATCATCGAAGTGAATCCCAC
>CAXMTO010000010.1:0-21159 GCA_964196355.1 uncultured Myxococcota bacterium | reverse complement strand
AACACAAGATGATTATCACCGATTGGATCCATACTATCGCAGGCTTTTTTATACTTCTCAGTCTTGCGCTGGGAGTTGATGCCAGCCCGCTTTTTCACAGCAAATACTGGCTGTTTTTCACAGCCTTTGTCGGGCTGAATTTTTTTCAATTCGGTTTCACCAAATTTTGTCCGATGGGAATCATACTCAAGGCCCTTGGTGTCCCTGAAAAATCATCGTAACCTCCTCTAATCGCTATCCATTACTGCCGTGCACGAAGCCTGCCAGCAGCAACTGTTCTGGGAACAAACGTCTTGTTGCTGAAAGCAGGGCGGGTTGTCTTCGCTCGCCTGGATCCTGCGGATTAAATCAGCCATTTTACCATTTTTTTCGTGAGGGATCCCGAGAAGATCGGCTCTCTTACGTGCAAGCGCGAAAAGTTGTGACCCTTTTTTAAAGTTCTTTTCAGACATAATTTTCCTCAATAATTTTTTATAATTTTTACAATTTAGTGTTAAACTCAGCTAATTGTATGTATTACGAATATAACCTACTGATAACAAAACAAAAAGTAGCTGAGTTCCCTACATAATAAGAATCATTTTTATAATATTCCATGTAGAAAGGCTGTCAAATGGGCAGAATATGATACTCCTCCTGGGCGGGATGCATACCGTTAAGGAATTGCCCGTTTCGCCCATCAATTGACACAGGATCGCCAAACCCTATTCTCACCCCGGCGATCTCACAATACTGCTCAGCTTCATACACCTTCAAACTCCCGCAGCCAACTACACATGTTTTGCCCAGCCGCACAGCCACAACAGATGCGTGGGAGGTCTGCCCCCCCCTGGATGTGAGCAGACCGTCTGCCAGACTGACGGCCTTTATATCTTCCGGCACAGTATCCTGCCGAATCAGAATAAGCGGTGTATCCGGTTCAGATTGACGCAGGCTTTTAATGTTTTCCTCGGTAAAAACAGCTCTCCCGGACAGTGCAGATCCGGAAACACCCACACCCTTGCCAAGATGAGCAGTTTCAATCTCCGATGTTTTCTGAAAAACATTCAGATGTTCTTTTTTCTTGATGGTTATCATGTCACGGGTCTGAAGCAGATACAGATCCTCAGGATCCGGCCCCTCAAAGGTAAATTCTATCTCCTGCGGATTCCATCGCTTGTCATAGACCAGTTCACGGGATACTTCGAGTAACGCCTTATAAATCGACGGGAACATTTTTTCCAGCGTTTCGTCCACTGAGCGCCCGTCGAGATGGGCCTGTTCTACTGAAATTGCGCAGCTTGTCACCAAGCCGGAAACAATATCTTCCCCCTGGTCGCCATACGCGTAATCCCCCCAGAGGGCAACTCGCTGCACATTCCTATATGGGTGGGCCGTAAATACCACACCGGAGCCTGCATTTTTACTTCGATTGCCGAAAACCATTGCCTGAACAATAACTGCGGTCCCCCAGGAATCCGAGACGTCCATTATTCTCCTGTACTCCGCTGCTTTATCAGTCTCCCAGGAATCAAGGACGAGCTCAATAGCGTTTACAAGCTGCAGCCACGGGTCATCGGGTATACCAATCCCTCTCTGCCGAATCAGCCGTTGATAGGATAGAGCAAGTTCTTTCATCTGTTCCGGTGAGAACTGGCGTTTGAAGCTGACATTATGGTTCCTTTTTGCGTCATCCATCAGTATCTGGAAGTCATCACGCCCCATGCCTGATATCATGGCCCAGGATTGGAGAAAACGCCTGTAATTATCCCAGGCAAAATACATTTTGCCATTGCGGGAAATACATTCTTCGATCAGTTCTTCATTAAAACCGATATTGTGAACCGTCGCCATCATTCCGGGCATTGAAATGGCACCGCCGGACCTCACAGACAAGAGTAGCGGCGCATCTGGAGAACCGAATATCTTTCCTGTCAGCTTTTCGATCTCATTGAGTGCATTCCTGATGCGCTTCATAAATTCTTCCCGGGTCTGGGAATAGCCGAAAACGACCTCTCTGCATCTGAAAATTTCTGTTGTTATCACAAAAGCCGGAGGAATGGGCTTTCCTTCTCCTGTCAGAGTTGCAAGATTAAACCCTTTATTACCCAGATGGATAAGATCGTTCGTATATGGATTCAGATCCTTCAGAAGAGACAAACCCCTGTCAGGGTTATAGGTCATAAGCAGGTTCAATTTCCGCTCGTCCAGAAGATCCTTCTGGCTCTCAAGTGTCTGCAGGATCCGCAGGATAAAGTTATCAAGATGCTGCAAACCAAAAGTAGATGATATCAATTCCCGGAAAAACATCTCGGATATTTTCTGTACCGTACTGGTTATTTCATCACTATCATAGAGGTTCTGGTACTTTGTCAGTAGATTATCCAGATCTATCTGGCGAATAATTATGGACAGGTTATTCTGATGGATGTTTGTATAGGATGCGTAGATAATATCTTTTACACCCTCAGACATCCCTCTCACAATATCCAGATACTGAGTGTATGAAAACCTCGGTACCTTCAGAGAATTCTGCAGAAGAGCAAGAGAGGTGGAAAGACGGCGTGAAGTAATACCGTCGATCGCCAATGCTTTCATGTAGAGCTTGATACACCGCACGATATTGTAAAAAGTCGCCTGGGTAATTATCGACAGATTCACCGTCTCTGGGAGTCGTTCCAGATAGATGTTGGCGAGATTCTCCAGGCGAAAGGTCAAGCTGAGCGCATCAAATTTTTTCTCTTTATACCGCCCATAAACTGAAGGAATATCAACCGCTATATGCCTTTTGTAGTAGATATCCTCCCGTGCCTCAAATTTTTCCGGTGAGAGGATGGTCTCTTTAAGTCCTTCCAGGGTATTCAAAATGGTCTCTAGACATTTCCGGGTATCTCCATGGTCGAGCTCTGACAGAAGTTGTCCTATCTCAGGAAATCCGTCATTTACTGCCCTGTTCAGCTCTGAGCGAAGCTGCTGAAAACCGAGGTTGTATTTCTTGTGCAGCAGTTTGTACATCCGCACGAGAAGCTCAAAGCGTCTTACTTCATTCTTGCTCAGGTCTTTTTGGCGATTTAGAAACTCGGCGATTGTTCCCTCGTCTTTGAGCAGAATATCCTGTGGTTGTTCGATTGCCATCTCACCCCAGAACCGCTCACTTAAAACATGCTGTTCGTCTATGTACTCTCCTTCTGTTCTTATTTGACAGTAAACCTCTTCGGGCAGGTGCGATGACAGAACGATCTTGTCCTTTGATTTCCAGAACAGAAAAATGGCCTTAATAAAATTCACTATCAGATTGGAACTCTCAACATGCCCCTGTTTTCTCAAGAAATGAATCAAACTATCTTTGCGCTTGTGTAATTCATCGAGTTCGGTGGAAACGTCACGCAGTTCGCCTTCTGAACCGATTTCATTAAAGAAAACAGGCATCAGTTTGGTAAACTGTTTGGCAAGGTTGTAAATCGGTTCAATGGGGTGGTTCAGTAGTTCGGTAATATCCCGTTGAAAGAGATCTGTATCTTTTACGCAGGTACCGGTGAGCTTCAGGTGAATAATCAGGGCAGAAAAGAGGGTCGAACACCATTTGGGCTCACGCATGATGAGATGGAGCCATACCCTGATGTTTGCCAGGTGGGCCGGATTCGAAAGGGGCTGCCAGTTTTCATCAACCCCTACGACGTTTGCATGTTGAAAGCCGAACCGTACAACTCCCCAGAGAAAAGCTTCAACCATCCGGCTGTTACCCCTGTCAAAGACCTCCCCTCCCAGTACCTGAATACACTGGAGAGATGTATGGGGATATTTGCGGATATTCGCCTTGAGCAGTTTGAAAGTGGTAAGAAGAAACTCTTCAATTTCTTCAAAGCTCTGCTGCCTGATTAACTGCACTAAACTGCGATTTATCTCTCGCAGGGTCTCTTCATGGATAAGATATAATCCCTTCGTATCCATGATCTTGAACAAAAACAGCAACTTCCTGTTTTCGTTAAAAACATACAGCTGATCTCTGCCGCCATGTTCACTATGCCGTAACTCTTCCTCAAACATTGAAAGCTTACCGGGTATTGCCCTGTAATATTTTACGATATCTACATGGGCAGGGAGTTCCAGCATCAACTTGAGCGGCACCAGCCCATCCCCGTCCACATCAAGAGAGTCAAGCATACCAAGATGCTCTCTTATGGTATCGTGGGAAATGGGAGAGAACAGCGAGGATAGATGTGAATTTTTTTCAGGAATAGAACAGCGCTTAAGAAACCAGTCGAGAGGGTCATCTTCTTTTAACCAGTAGCCGTAACATCGCCTGAATACAGTCTGAATCAACTCAACAAGCGGCAGATAATCATAACTGTTTCCATCACCTTCTGTAACTGCCACCAACCGTTTTGCAATCCTGGCGACAGGCTGCTGGCCATGGACAATGTGCATCATCACCGGCCCATCATCCGCATCAAAAGCGGCCAGTTTGAGAAAAATCTGGTTAAGCTCGGGACCGAGGCGATGCAGGTCTGCAACAGCACTCCCGCCAATAACCTTGTCCAGCCAGACCAGCATCCCTCCTATTGCCTGGGATAACAAAACGGAGTCTTTTTGAATATCGCGAATCGCATCGAAATACAGCCCGGAGAATAAGCGCAGCGCCTCCGGTCCTTTTTCGTGTTCCGTATAGTACTTGCTGTTTTTTACAACGAAACTGCGCAATTGAGGTAAAACAAGTCTCCAGTTTCTGAATGGATGACACACTTCATAGAGAAGTTTTTCCAGGGTTGAATGAAGCCCCTTAAACTTTTCAACCACCTCAAGCAGGACGAGAAGATCTTCATCGATAACCACATTTCCGGCTGTCTCCAGCAGATTCGCCTTCAATGCATCAGATTCTATCCTCTCTGCAACGTGTGTCTTCGCCATGCCCATTTTTAATCTATCCTGACTGTTGTTCACTGATAAGGAATCCACTCTCCTGGAAGAGGTGAAAAAACGCCTTTGAAAATTGCTCCAAAGGCGCTGACCGGGATTTCTTATACATAAAATAACCGTGGCGCACCGGCTACTATAGAGCCTTGTTTTTGTCCATATGTAAAATCAGATCAAGCATCCTGTTAGAATATCCCCACTCATTGTCGTACCAGCTCATCACTTTAACGGTGGTCCCTATTACCTTGGTAGACTGGGCATCAATAATTGAGGAATGGCCATTTCCCTGGAAGTCGATAGATACGAGGGGCAGTTCCGTATAACCAAGATACCTGTTGGATCCTTCTTTCAGAGCCTGGTTGACTTCTTCGACTGTAGTCTCTTTTTCTACCTCCATAACGGCATCCACAAGGGAGACATTAGGGGTGGGAACACGAACGGCCAGACCATCAAATTTGCCTTTGAGTTCCGGTATAACAAGAGAGACAGCTGCTGCCGCTCCGGTTTTTGTCGGTATCATGGAAAGGGCTGCAGCCCTCGCCCGACGCGGGTCCGAGTGAGGAAAATCGAGTAAACGCTGATCACCTGTATATGCATGTATCGTAGTCATCAATCCTCTTTTTATTCCAAATCTGTCCAGGATCACTTTTGCAAATGGTGCCAGGCAGTTGGTGGTACATGAGGCATTTGAAACGACATGGTGCACGGTGGCGTCATACTCATCTTCATTCACTCCCATTACAAACGTTTTCACATTTCCTTTTGCAGGTGCGGAAATAACAACTTTAACTGCTCCGGCATCAATATGTGCCTGGGCCGATTCCCCATCTCGAAATATCCCGGTGCATTCAGCCACATATTCTACCCCCAGCTCTCCCCAGGGTATGTCAGTAGGCCTGCGATGGCTTGAAACTGCGATTTTTTTACCATCAACGGTAATCCCGTGCTCATCGCTCTCAATTTCTTTGTCATACACTCCCATTACCGAATCATATTTCAGCAGGTGAGCAAGCATGTCGTTATCGGTCAGATCATTGATAGCCACAACTTCAATATCAGAAAATGCAGGATCCTTACTGATCGCTCTGAAGATATTCCTGCCTATACGCCCAAAACCGTTAATACCAATTTTCACTGCCATGTTCTCTCTCCTCTTTAATTTAAAATAAATGCCCTGCGGGCAGACTTAGTACCTTACTCCTTGAATCCTGTCACTCTTTCCAGTACCGAAGCTGACAAATCATTGCGAACAGCTCTTTTATACAACTCAACATACTTCTGCATCACCTTGGACCAGGTATATTTCGTCTCAATTTCTCTGATTCCCTGTATCTGTATTTTTCTTACTGTATCCCTGTTTTGAAAGAGTTCCAACCCTCTCAGGAGAGCTGTAACTATGCCATCAGGGGAATTTTCAAGATAAGCTATTCCTGAATAACCATCTCTGACTTTCACAAGCCCTCCCACGTGGTGAACTATTGGGATATTGCCATAGAGCTGAGCAATAAAATCTGTTAAGCCACACGGCTCATATCTGGAAGGAATGACAAAAAAATCCCCACCGGAATATATTTTACGTGCGAGTTCAGAGCTGTACCCTTTCAGAAAACAGATTCTTCCCCGAGATGACTCTTCCTCGGTAAATTCGAGTAATCTTTTCTCAAGAGAGAAATCTCCACTCCCAAGAAAAAGCACTTGAAAAGTTGTATCTGTTTCCATCAATATCTCGAGAGCATCAATTAACAGATCAACGCCCTTCTGTTCACTCAAACGGCCGACAAAGGTAAAAAGCGGTCTTTCCTCATCAATCTCAACAAACCCATTCTGTTCTACACCATAATCAAGAATGCCATTTCTCACACGGCTCAGGAGATCGAATTTACACCGCCTCTTACCTTCAAGCTCATCCCCAGGGTTTCCTGAATCAAAGGATAATTCAGGGTCATCTTCATTCACCGCGGAGTTAAAGAGAGCAGGGTCAATTCCATTGGTGATTCCCTCTATCACCTTATCTCGAGACAGTAATTGATGCCCAAGCCACCCCGTCAGCTGGTCATCATCGGTTTCCTGAAGTTCCTTCGCATAATTTTCACTTACAGTATTAAGAAGCGAATAACTGCCTGCGATCATGAAAGGATCAAATTTCCCATCCAGTAAATGTCCATCTATAATATTTTCAGGTAAACCGGTAACTGCCGAAGCATAGGGGAGATCTGCCACTTCCTGGTGATAGCCAACCCCTGCGTTGTGAATGGTCACCAGGCAGCCGGTCGACCGAAAATAACTTCGATACCCTGAAATTTCTCGAATCAGTGCTGGCAGTATTGCTGTATGACCATCATGGCAGTGGATGATATCCGGCTTTGCATCGAGCAGTATCATCAATTCCAACGCAGCTTTTTGCAAAAGAATATTCATGGCAAAATAATCGTGATGCCCCATTGATTTCTTTTGCCAGGGGACCCGACCCTCCTCCGCAGCCGTGTAGGTATAGATATCCTCTTTTTCTCTGAACCGCTCACTGTCAACAAGAAAGAGAGAAACTCTTTTTATTTTCTTATAAAAAAAAGCAACTCCCTCTTTTCGTATTTCATCGGGGTGATTCATCTCTATTTCGCACTGCAGGAGTTCTTCCGGCTCACGTGGGTCAGCAAGTGGTATAAAACCCAGTTCTGCCGGGTCGATAAACCCGTAGCAGGGCAGAACTACATGTACAGATCGACCGGTCCAGCGGGCAAGGGTTTCAGCCAGCTGGGAAACAACATCTTTAACCCCCCCTGCTCCGGCTATAGCAGCGTACTCTCTGCTCAACATCCAGATATTTTTTGCCTGGCTTCTCTGTACACCCATTTTTATTATCTCATGGAGTATTGTTTTTAGCGCTAAACTCAGTTTTGACGGTACTCCAGTATAGTATTTGCAAAACCTGTGTTGTCAAGCTGTGACGATCAGCAGAAATGAATCTATACAGGCGAGCTCTTTTCAGTGGTTCCTTTTCAAGGGAAGATGACACCATCCAGCTCTTCTTTTTAATTCATTTTTAGCAGTTTTACCATCCGATTCAGCCAAAGAAAGCATGTTGGATTATTGCATGTTCATGAAAAACAGAGGGCGAGTGGCAACAATTATTGACTGATCTCAGAAAAAAACATATGCTGTCGGAGCAATTGCAAAATTCTACCCGCGGGGACTCTATGCTTACCGGAACTTTTTCATTAAACACAACTTCCAGGATGGAGTTGATTGGTATTTCTGAAAAAATAGCTGCTTTAATTCAAAAGAATTCTGTCTCATCAGGAATATGCTATCTTTTCAATCCACACACAACCGCTGGTCTCACTATCAATGAAGGGGCAGACCCGGATGTAGGCGATGACATCATAAAGGGATTATCACAGATTGTCCCCTCCAACCTGAACTACAAACATTTTGAAGGGAACTCCCCTGCGCATATAATGTCCTCCCTGGTGGGCACCTCTCTGGTTATTCATATAACAAACGGCATGCTGCAGCTTGGAACCTGGCAAAAGATCTTTTTTTGTGAATTCGACGGCCCCCGAACCCGCACAGTGCATTGGAAGATTGTGAAGTGAAATTTGATCCGGATAAAATATGCTTTGGTTTGAGCGAGGAGCTGGATCGCCAGTCCTTCGCCACTTTCCTCTGGTTAAGCGGTCAGCCGGAGTTTGCTGAAACCCTGTCGTCCAGAATTTCCCGTGAAGAAATCGATACCCATGTTGCGGCTTTTATGGCCCTTCTGAGAAAATATCTCGACAATCAGGAATATCACCACTTTTTCCTTCAAGAGGAAAATCATCACCACGACAAAGCCGCCGGGGAGTAACAGGTGACAATCGTCAAACTTTATGCACATCCATTCTCCACCTTGTGATGAACGAACCGATCCGTTTGCAGAAATACCTTGCTCAATGTGGAGTGGCTTCCAGAAGAAAGTGTGAGACGCTTATACTTTCAGGAAAAATAAGAGTGGATGGCATGATTGTCACCGAAATGGGTACAAAAATTATCCCGGGAAAAAACAACGTCATCTTCGGAGGCAAACTGGTCGAAGACAAAGAAAAGCTGCTTTACTATCTTCTCAATAAACCAAAAGGCTACGTGACGACCCTCTCGGACCCACAGGGCCGGCCTATAGTTATCTCTCTTATCAAAAACATATCCGCGCGTCTTTTCCCTGTTGGAAGGCTGGACCTGGATACAGAAGGTGCTCTGATCTTAACAAACGATGGCCGGTTTGCGCAAAAGGTACAGCATCCAAGTAATGAGACCAACAAAACTTACGAAACTGTAATTAAAGGTCACCTTCAGGCTGCAGACTCTGTCAATTTGGAAAAGGGTGTTCTTCTTGAGGGAAAAATGACCGCACCCGCAAAGATTACCACCCTGTCTCGAAAAGGCCGCAACAGCCTTATCAGAATTACTATTCACGAGGGGAGAAAACGCCAGATAAAAAGAATGTTCGCTCATATTGGCCACCCTGTTTTACATCTCAAACGCACCGCTTATGGTAAATTATTTCTTGGCAACATTCCAAGTGGTAAGTACAGACAACTTGACTCCAGGGATTTAAAAAAAATATTTTTATAGAATTTTCTTTACAAATTTTCAATTAGCTGATTAAATCTAAACAGTTATGAGTTAAACTAACCACTGGATCAGAGCACTAAAGCCGCCAACTAGTTGATTTTCTTAATTTTTTTATTGTTTTCAGCCAAATGGGGCTGCTGGGTAAGGTTTGGGTTACCGTTTTTTTTCGCGTGATTTTCCACTATTGGAACCGTACCAAAGAAAATAATTTGATTTTCGGAGACAGGAGTTAAGTATGAACAAATCAGAGCTCATTGAGGAATTGGCACAAGAGATAGACATACCTCACCGTGAAGCAGCCGCAATCACAACGACGATAATAGAAACGATGACTGAGGCACTTGCTAGGGGTGAAAGTATTGAGATCCGTGGTTTCGGGAGCTTTATAATCAAGGAATACAATTCATATGAAGGCCGAAATCCGAAAACCGGGAAAAAAATCCTGGTAAAACCCAAAAAACTCCCATTTTTCAAAGTAGGAAAAGATCTACGGGAGAAGGTCAACAGCAACAAGTAAAACCGGATTTCCTCCACTGCTTACTGATACTGCGCACATATTCTACTCACTATGGGTATGTGCGTTTTCTTGTTTCGACAAGAACTATGAAAAGAGCAGTTAGGTCATACAATCCCGCCAACAAGGTCATAGATTTGTGTTTCACAAATCTCCACTTTGACAATATCGCCGGGACTGGCAACACCATCATTTATATAAACGCAGCCATCAACCTCCGGGGCCTGGTATCTGGTTCGACCCTCAAGAAGTAAATCTGTCTCCCTGCTTACGCCTTCCACCAGGACTGACTCCACCTTTCCTATATACTTCTTCTGTATTTCTTTTGAAAGATCCGCCTGGAGAGTGAGGAGATGATCGCACCTCCTCTTTTTTTCATCCTCAGATAACTGTCCTGCAAATCGTTCCGACGGACACCCCTCCTCATTGGCATACCCGAAAACCCCCACATGATCAATTTGAGTTTCCTGGAGAAATGATTCAATCTCCAGGAACTCTTTCTCCGACTCACCGGGAAATCCGACAAGGAAGGTGGTTCGCAGAGCTATATCCGGAAGAAAGTGACGCACCCTTTCCACAAGCCTGTACATGGTTTCAGAAGTATACCTGCGATTCATTGCCGCCAGGACCCGGTCGTTCACATGTTGGAAAGGGATATCCAGATACGGTACAATCCTTGGATTCTCCGCCATAAGCTGGAGCAGTTCATCTGTGGTACCGGAGGGATAGAGATAGAGGAGGCGGATCCACGGTATGGAGGTTGTATCGAGCAACTCTTTCACAAGCGGCACAAGGCTTACCTCCGACCCCAGATCATCTCCATATGCGGTACTGTCCTGGGCTATGAGAGACAGCTCTTTTACTCCCTGCCGCTCGAGATTTACAGACTCACTAACAAGATCCTCTATTTTACGGCTGCGAAGGTCACCGCGAATTGAAGGAATCATGCAGTAGGCACACCGGTTATTGCATCCTTCGGTAATCTTCAGCCAGGCTCTCGCCTTAGGGGTTGTCATAACCCTGGGAAGAGAGCTGTCCATGAGAAATCTTGCCGGCAAAACGACGCGGCTGCCGGCCTCTCCCCCATCATACAAGGGTGCCACCAACTGAGCGATGCTGCTCGCGCCCTCTGTCCCGACGAAGAGATCCACCTCTGGCAGGTTCTCGATAAGCATCTGCTTATACCGCTGCACAAGACAACCGGTCACAACAAGTTTTTTCCCAGGTTGCTGTTGTTTTATTTTGGCAAGTTCCAGAATCTCTTCAATGGCCTCTTCAACAGCGGACTGTATGAAGCCACAGGTATTAAGCAACAGAAGGTCTGCATCTTCCGGTGCATCTACAAGTTCCCAGCCATTTTCAGCCATTGCACCAAGCATCACTTCTGAGTCTACCAGATTCTTCGCACATCCAAGACTGATCAGGTTAAATCGTAACATTCAGCACCTTACTCTTGAAATTCGGGCTATTTAAATTTTGTTACCATGGTCAAGAAGAATGGCCATCATATGGTTACATTGGTTTTTGAAATGTGTAGAGGAAAATCCGGGTTTCCACGATTCGCCCCATACCTCGTCAGATACTATAAGCACGGCTGCAAACTGGACTCCACGAAACAACGCAACTGAACAGAGCGCCGAAAATTCCATATCAACCGCAGAGACATTGTTGTCAGATCTCAGCTGTTTCAGTAGTCTCCTGTCTTCCCTGAAGATAGCATCAGTCGACCAGAGGCAGCCATTATTAAATTCAACCCCCCGATCCTGGAGAAGGGATTCCAGTCTTTTATTTACTCTTAAAGAAGGTACAATTTTTTCGTCTTCGATATAGTAACGAGAAGTTCCTTCTCCCGATAGAGCAGAATCAGGTATCACAATATCCCCGACTTTCAGCGTCCTTGTGACCGACCCGCACAAACCAAAAAGGATAATTGTCGATGCGCCGAGTGCAATGAGTTTTTCCATGGTCATCACTGCCATAGGCGCACCGATTGAGGGTCCGGCGATAAAGCAGGAACCATCCTTTGCTACAGACAGATCTGAATTAAAAAGAAACCGAGACTCGGAATCTGCCTCTTTATATATGGAGTGGGCTCTCTTTGCCTCAGGCGGATTTACCAGCAGGATGCCGGTTGCAGGAATGGATTTTTCTTTTTTACCCTGTCTCGGATGTATCAGGATATTTGGATCTTCAGTTCTACTCATTTATGGCAACTGCTCAGTAGTTTGGGCGA
This sequence comes from uncultured Myxococcota bacterium, assembly GCA_964196355.1. Taxonomy (GTDB): domain Bacteria; phylum Desulfobacterota; class Desulfobulbia; order Desulfobulbales; family Desulfocapsaceae; genus Desulfomarina. Next base: position 8,911 of record CAXMTO010000010.1, on the reverse strand, counting down.
TGGGCTGTCGATTTTTAACCTCAAGCTATTCGCCGTTAGCAAAAAAAAGGGGTTGCAGATTCTTACCTCTGCAACCCCTTAAACAAACATAAAACGATCTCTGTATCTCTATTATCCCAACAGCGGATTTGCATAAAGGAGAATAAGAGAGATAACCAGTCCGTAAATAGCAACAGATTCGGCAAGAGCCATACCAAGAATCATGAACACCATCAGTTTCGGCTGAACTTCAGGATTGCGTGCAAGTCCCTGACAAGCACCGTTGCCTACTGAACCGATACCGATGCCCGCTCCAAGTCCGGCAAGACCGATTGAAAGCGCTGCACCCACACAGATAAGAGCTAATTGAATATTTCCTTCCATTTCCTTCTCCTTACATTAAAATTAGTGTTTGGCCTTCTTCTATATAAAAGATACTTCGCAATAATTGCGGTACATAAACCATAGCCTGCAGACTAGAAGCCCGTCCGAGACAACTTATCTACTTAACACCGGTAAACGGTAAAAATCCCTGCACTCTTTTCAGGACCTGCTCGGAGTCTATCGCTTACCTGAGGGGTATAAGTACCTTGGTAGTATGTATAACCATATAATTTCAGAATATATTCCTCAGTTTCTTGTTTTTTATTACAGTGTTTCTGGAATAAGGTACTAATGGGCATGTTCAGCTGCCTGAGAAAAGTAAACAACCGTCAAGAGAACAAATACCATAGCCTGTACGAGGGAAACCAATACACCAAGCATCATGATCGGAAGCGGTGCAAAAAATGCCCCTGCAAGCATGAAAAGGATGGCGAGCAAAGTTTCCTTTGCCATAATATTCCCAAAAAGTCGAATAGAGAGCGATAGCATCCGGGCGAGGTTACTTATAATTTCAATTGGCAGCAGGAGCGGTATCAGCCACCACACCGGTCCAATAAAATGTTTATAATAGTTCACCCCGTGGGCACGAAAACCGATGATATGATGGGTAACCCATACTATGAGGGTGAGTGCTAGCGTAGTATTAATACTTGAAGTTGGAGACATGAAACCCGGAATCAGGCCAATCAGATTTGCCACAGCGATATAGAGGCCGAAGGTTGCAATCATGGGAAACAATTTATCAGTCATCTCCCGTCCCATATTTTCTGCAAAGAAATTATCCAACCCACCAACGACGATTTCCCAGAAATTCTGGCCTTTTCCCGGCACCATCTCCAAGCTTCCAAGAGTCAGCCTGGTCACAAAAAAGAGAAACGCCATAACCAGCCAGGTATAGGTCAAATATGGTGCACACAACTGCTCGATAAAAGAATGGCCTACAGGTCCGTGAGGAATAGGCAATCCCAACTTTTCGAGAATGATTGAAATAAATAGTATCGGATGTTCCATAATTCCTGTTATCTCCTCCCACTAAAGTAATAGTGCCTTAACACATTCAGGCAAACGAACGTAATCGCAAACACTACCGTTGACAACCCCAAAATTAGTCCAAAGATATTGACCGCTCCACTTCTGATTAACAGGAACAGGACAATACCTATAATTGCAATACGCAGCCAGAACTTCAATAAATACCCCTTCTGGCCCTGCTTCGCTTTAGCTTTCTTGTCTTCCGGCGCCGGAGACGACGTTATAGACTCAACAAATCCCTTTATATCCTTTTGGGATATCAAAAAACTCAGATTTGAGACAACACCTCCAGCCAATACCGACCAGGCAAAAGAGGTAGAGACAAGAAAAAACGACCCTAACGTCAGTCCCGCCAATACAATCCAGCATGCGCTCTGCATTTTCTGCAGGGACAAGACATCATCTGTCACAGTCACTTAATCCTTCTGATCTGGCTTTTTTTCTTTCTTTTTATTGCGCCAGAGGATTTCAAATAAAGATTTATACGCGGCGGCAATACCAAACGCCAATCCTATAAACGTAAACCACGGTGCAGTTCGACCTTCAAAAACTTTCTGGTCAAGGTAGATACCTCCGCCCAAGCCGATAATAATAGCGGCAGCAAATGTAAATCCGATATGACCATAATTTGCTAAAAGCTGAACAAATTCCCGTTTAAGGTCTGACATTTTGTTCACCTTCAATTTACAGAACTGCAATTCATTACAATACAAATGGGTTTGGTATCATGACTCCGTCGCAAAGTCAATATTTTTTCACTTTTACAGCAGTTTTTTGAATGACCATTCAGTCATTTTCAAGGCTCTTTCAAGGTCGTTTTCGCTGTGGGCAGCTGATATAAAAGCAACCTCAAATTGCGATGGCGCAAGGTAAACACCCTGGGAGAGCATCTGTCGATAATGGGCTGCATAGAGATTCGTGTCTGCCTTCATCGCGGAATCAAAATCAACTACTTTTTCGCCTGTGAAAAAAGCGGTCATAAGAGATCCAGCGCGGTTCAATTGAGCTGGAATACCCGCCTCCGCAGCCACTGCCTGCAGCCGCTCTCCAAATCTCTCTGCTTTTTTCTCCAGTTCAGTGTAAAAATCAGGTTTTTGCAACAGCTTCAAGGTCGCGATACCTGCGGCCATAGCCAGTGGATTTCCTGATAGTGTGCCTGCCTGGTAAACCGGGCCATCCGGCGCAATCTGATCCATTATTTCCGCCTTTCCGCCATAGGCGCCAACCGGCAGTCCTCCGCCAATGATTTTACCCAGGCAGGTGAGATCCGGCCTTATGCTGTAATACTCCTGTGCTCCGCCATAACTCAGCCTGAACCCAGTGATGACTTCATCAAAAATAAGTACAATACCCAGCTCACTGGTAAGAGATCTCAGTTTTTCCAGAAATCCCGGCTGTGGCTTCACGCACCCCATATTACCGGCCACCGGCTCAACGATAACACATGCTATATCCAGATTTTCGTCACGGAGTGTTTTTTCCAGAACCTCCACATTGTTATATGGTATTGAAACTGTTTTTTTGACTATATCCTCAGGTACTCCGGGGCTTCCCGGAATACCAAGCGTCAAGACGCCTGATCCGGCTTTCACCAGAAAAGAGTCTGCGTGCCCATGATAGCAACCGTCAAATTTCACAACAACATCCCTGCCGGTGTATCCGCGGGCGAGCCGCACTGCGCTCATGGTGGCTTCAGTACCAGAGTTGACAAATCTGACTTTTTCTATCGACGGTACAGCCTCAACTACCATTGCCGCCAACTCTATCTCAGAAGGGGTAGGTGCTCCAAAACTGGTTCCGTTAACAGCCGCCTCATGCACCGCTTCGACGATATCCGGATGGCCATGTCCCATTATCATGGGTCCCCATGAACAGACAAAATCGATATATTCATTACCATCAGCGTCAAAGACAGCAGCTCCTTTTCCCTTGGTGATAAAAACGGGATCACAGCCAACAGAACGGCAGGCCCGCACGGGACTGTTCACCCCACCCGGTATATACTTACGTGCTTCTTTAAATAGTTTTCCTGAAACGGTATATTCCATCTCTCTGCTCCTTTATAATTTGGCCATCATTGAGTAATGACGGCTTCGTAAAAACTCTCCATGTAAATTTATACTTCTTGCGAAACTATCAATAGTACTTCTCAGAAATAAGATATAGCATGAAGTTTATTTTTCTGTCAAACTTCCTTCCCCTTGATTTTCTGGCATATGTGCACAATATACAAATTTGTTGAGATCAAGCTTATGAACCCTGCCTCGATAAACAGGATAAGCTGCTTCGAGAAATGAGTAGAGTGCGCTTTTCTACTTGTCAGCCAATAGAGCAACAGGTAAACTGACGGAGTCAGACATCCTCGAACTGCGGCGCCTCTTAGCTTTACAGGTTCATGGCGCAAATGGTATGTATATTTCTAACACCCCGCAAGGGGTATAGGTACCTAGCAGGTGTTTTTAACATTATGATTTCAAAACCGAAAATTAAAGAGTAAGGTTTTAAAAGGAGACAGTAATGGCAAGTGATAAAGTCCTGCAGGTAAATGACGCAGAATTTGATTCCATAGTAAAATCAGAGCAACCTACCCTGGTCGATTTCTGGGCTCCATGGTGCGGCCCATGCAAAGCCATCGGTCCTGTTATTGAAGACCTGGCGACCGAATATGAGGGAAAGGTTACCATCGCAAAAATGAATGTTGATGACAATCCGGTTACCCCGGGTAAGTTCGGTATTCGCGCTATTCCTACCCTCATTATTTTCAAAGATGGAGAGGTTGTTGATCAAATCACCGGATCAGTCGGTAAACCACAACTGGTAGACCTTATCAATAAAGCGAGCTAGCCCCCCGCTCTTTGGTTGCCCACGCCGCTGCCTGAAAGAGCCTTGGCGCGTGACAATCGGGAAACTCTTGTATTGAGACTGGTGCCGGGTCTGTCATATGCTTTTTGGTGATAAACATAGTCACTGTTTTTTAACCTGTGTGGACAATGTATTCAGGCCCATGTAGTTACAATACCATCAACATAGCGTGCAGCTAATTTAAAGATAACACATAGACGAAGAGACAGATGGAAAGAAAAGACCATTACGAACTTATTATTTTGGGTGGAGGACCGGCAGGACTGTCTGCCGGACTTTACGCTGCCCGCGCACGAATAGACCATTTAATGATAGAAAAAGGAGCGACGGGGGGACAGGTTCTGCTGACAGACTGGGTTGACAATTACCCCGGTTTCCCCGAAGGCATTTCCGGATTCGATCTTGTTGAAAAAATGACCGAACACGCCAAACGCTTTGACCTGAATATGCTGACTGCTGAAGTAATCAAAGTCGATCTCAGCGATGAGAAACGCAAGGTGCTGCATCTTGTAGGAGAAGAAACTGTCAGCTGTGATTCCTTGATCATATGCACCGGTGCCAGTGCCAACACCCTTGACATACCGGGTGAACATGAATTACGTGGAAAGGGTGTCTCATACTGTGGAACCTGTGATGCTCCCTTCTATAGAAACATGCATGTAGCGGTTGCCGGGGGGGGGAACACAGCAATCCAGGAAGCAGTTTATCTGACTAAATTTGCCAGTCGCGTAACGGTCATCCACCGCAGGGATGAACTCAGAGCCACTAAAATCCTTCAGGAACTTGCGTTTGCAAACGAAAAAATCGATTTTATCTGGAATTCACAGGTCACCTCTATCGAAGGTGAAACCGGTGTCGAACGCATCAACCTCATTGCAAAGGATGGGTCAACCTCAGCTCTGGATGTTGAAGGTGTATTTATATTCGTAGGTGTTACTCCAAATAATACTGCTCTCCCCCTCGACCTCCTTAAAGCTGGTAAGGGGGGCTTTGTCCCCATAGACATAGAAACACGTACTGCCGTACCCGGAGTAATGGCTGCCGGTGATATTTGTGACAAAGATGTCCGTCAAATTATTAATGCGGCTGGCGAGGGTGCCGTAGCTGTTCTCGCGGCCGAAAACTATATTCAGGGTTTAAAATAATCAGGATGGGGTTCACCATGCAGAATTTCAAAATACCAACAATTCTTCTTCTGATCGCATTGTTAGGCAGCTGCAGCGAACTTAAATCGACTTTTGATTTCACCTCATCGAAGCCTGTCGAAGAAGAGTTGCCTGCTAAAAACCTCGCTATAAAAGGCATGGATGACTACAACGTTGGAAAGTATTTTACAGCCATCGAGTTCTTTGAGGAAATTTTAAACCGCTATCCATTTAGCCCTGAAGCCACTCTCGCGGAACTAAAGGCGGCTGACTGCAGTTACCACCTTGGACGATACCAGGAAGCATTGATGCTCTACGAAGAATTTGAAAACCATCATCCGACCAACGAATCCATCCCCTATGTGATGTTTCAAAAGGCGATGTGCAATTATAAGCGAATTGACAGAATAGACAGGGATACCTCCGGTGCAATAAGTGCAATTCAGCTCTTCAAGCAACTGCTCAAAGCATACCCCGATTCGCCCTACACCAACGAAGCCCAGGCTCGTATCGCTTCAGCGGCCGAGTTTTTAGCAAATCATGAATATTTTGTTGCCCAATATTACGTTCGCACAGAGAAGTACAGCGAGGCGGTAATCCGGTTGAAATACATGCTGGCAATGTATCCGGACACAGGTATAGGAGATCAGGCCAGGGATCTTCTTGCGCGGATCGAGGCGGGTGACCCTCCAAAATCACGCCTGACATCATGGTTTCCAAATGTCATCTCGGACTGGTCATTTTTCAGAGAGAAAGACGAGGAAAACAGTGCTGCAGGGGAGTTTAAACGCTGATAAAATCGAGAATTTTCAGGGGCCGACGAGCGGGGCTAAACCATATATTTTTCAGAAAGTGTCCAGTCATCTCCAAGAGATACCTCCATCGCTCTCACCGGGCATAAAGGTACACAGAGGCTGCATCCAGTACATTTTTCGGCATCGAATATGACTGACATCTCCGGACGGTTAATAGAGAGAGCGCCGGATGAACAGACGGCTGTACATGCTCCACACTGAAAACATTTTTCATCATCACGACCGATACGCGTAGCCAGCCGTTCGATCTTAATTCCCACTTCCCGGAGATAATCCAGTCCTGCGTTCACGTTGCTCTTGCTTGTGCCTTTCAACTCAATAATCATCACTCCTTCCCGCTGGAGAAGAATATCGGCTTTCAGGATATTAAACTCGATATCATATTCCTTCACCAGGCGATAGACAAAAGGCTGATCGGAGATATCTCTTGGGAAACGAAGTAAGTAAATCTGTGTGAACACGCTGACCTCTATCTGTAAAATTACTTTATGGCTACCTTGAAAAATTGCTTTTTCTTCACGATGCCCTTATTAGTACCTTACTCCTGAAACCCTGTCATAAAAACAAGAAACTGAGTAATGTCTTTTGAAATTATGTGGTCACATATACCACCAAGGTACTTATACCCATCAAGCTGGTACTGAAAAGAGTGCAGGGATTTTTACCGTTAACCGGTGTTAGTACCTTACTCCAGAACTTCTGCAATAAAAAACAAGAAACTGAGTAATGTGTTTTGAAATTATGTTGTTAGATATATCACCATGGTACTTATACCCCCTTGTGGGGTGTGAGTAGAGATGCGAACCGCAGAAAATATTTTCTACGGCTTTCCCCCCTGAATGGAGTATTGTATATCCCACTACTTACTTTCAGGCAGTTTTTTTTGCAAGTTAACTATTGATGGCGTCGTAAAAAATCCGATCTCCTTCGTTGTAGGTTTTTATCAACAATTCAAATAAATGTAAAAACTTCACATTCTACATCAAAGATGAATTTCTCACGGGCAGTCTGACAACTGCCGCTATTTCTACTCTTAATTATAATTGCCTCAATGGAACTCCACACTTTAACCACACTTCTGACTAATCTTCAAGATGGGAAATCCTCACTCGAAGATACCTTAAAAAAACTTCGCAACTTTCCTTCCGAAACTCTATCTGAAGCCTGCGTTGACCATCATAGATCGTTACGTACCGGCATGCCTGAGGTTATTTACGGTGCCTCAAAAACTTCGCGACAGGTTATTTCCATAGCATCAGCTCTGCTCAAAGAAGGCGGGCCGCTACTGGCAACCCGAATTAATTCTGCAAAAGCTGCACTGATTACCGACGCGATCCCTCAGCTTGTTTACCACGAGGAAGCACAAATACTGACCTGCAATCCAAAACCGGAGTCTCAGCACAATTATAGAGGCTATACCCTGGTTGTCTGCGCGGGAACCTCCGATATTCCGGTGGCTGAGGAAGCGCGTATAACACTGTCCACACTGGGGCACCCGGTGCAGAAGCTCTACGATGCCGGAGTAGCAGGACTGCATCGGCTGCTCGACAAACACACATTGATAACAGGGGCCGCAGTCATCATCGTGATAGCAGGTATGGAAGGAGCATTACCCAGTGTTGTCGGTGGTCTGGTCAGCTGCCCGGTAATCGGGGTCCCCACTTCTGTCGGCTACGGAGCAAGTTTTGGTGGTATCGCAGCTCTTCTTGGAATGCTCAATAGTTGTGCCCCGGGACTTGCAGTCGTCAACATTGACAATGGCTTTGGTGCTGCATGCATGGCTGAAGCGATAAACAGGGTATAAATCCCAGTTCACATACCCTCCAGCTACTTTTTCTATCCCATGAGTAGCCAATTACTGAAATATTTTTGATGTTTTTGCAAATAACCTGCGCTGAGTCTTGCAAGATTCAGTCATTGCGTTATAATCGCTGCATTTGGCATATAAGAAATAGTGCAATCAGTGTGGATCTTTTCCAACTAGCGATCTATCCGGGAGTAACGTTTTGAAAAACAGTTTCTGGCGTGCTAACACCCCACAAGGGGGTGTTAGTACCTTGGCAATATTTCTAACCACATAATTTTAAAACACATTACTCAGTTTCTTGTTTTTTACACCCCACAAGGGGGTACTGAAAAGAGTGACTGGTTTTCAGGAGTAAGGCACTAACACCGGGAAAAGATAAACAAGCCAGCACTCTTTTCAGTACCCGCTGAAAGGGTATAAGTGCCTTGGTGATTACGTTAAGTTCCTAATTACAATGCACTCTCCAGATTTCTTGTTTTTTTTGACAGGTTTTCAGGAGTAAGGCACTAACACCGGGAAAAGATAAACAAGCCAGCACTCTTTTCAGTACCCCCTGAAAGGGTATAAGTGCCTTGGTGATTACGTTAAGTTCCTAATTACAATGCACTCTCCAGATTTCTTGTCTTTTTTGACAGGTTTTCAGGAGTAAGGCACTAAATTGAACCGTCAGGAATATCAATGAATACAACACTTAAATTAAAGCTCGTCTTCCTTGTAACACTTATCACTATCGCAGTTGTTACAATTGTACCTTCATTTTATTCCCAGACCCCAAACTGGTGGAAAACCTATATGGCTCCCGATGGGCTGCGGCTGGGTCTTGACCTTCAGGGCGGCATGCATCTCGTGCTGAAAGTCAATCTGGAAAAAGCTGAAGAAAACGCCCT
>CAXMTO010000009.1:0-5832 GCA_964196355.1 uncultured Myxococcota bacterium | reverse complement strand
CTATTTTCTAATCAGCCTGTCGCATGGTTTTTTTCGGTTACACGAACACTGCGACGTATAGCAGCGCCTTTCTCAGTATCGACTCTAGCAAGGTCATATGCAGCCTGCATACGAAGCCAAACCAGTGGACTACCGCCGAAGTAGGCAGCAAGCCGAATGGCCGTTTCTGGGGTCACGGCGCGACGACATTTGATGATATTGTGAACACGAGGAGCATCGACGCCAAGGTCTTTGGCCAGAGCGTTACCGGAAATACCAAGAGCATCAATTTCATCTTTTATTATTGCACCCGGATGGGTCGGCATGCGTAACATGATAATTCCTCCTATATATGGACTTTTTAATGATAATCGACAATTTCCACATCCTCCCAGCCACCGTATTTTGCTGGGGTGAAACAAACCACCCATGGAAGGTTTATTGTCATCGACCACTGTTTTTTCCTGTCTTTCGACAGCTTATGAAGACGATAGCTGGCTAAACGGGGTAATTCGTCAAGCGATACTGTTGCATCAAGAAGGTCAAGAATCCGTGTAGCCCTCGCTCCATCCAATCCTTTAAATCCTTTGGGGTCGCCAGTATGGTGAACCTTCTTGGTTTTGGCATTTTTATAATTCTTGATCATAGTCTTTAACGTATAACGTTATGGATTATACGTCAAGCGATATGTAACTCCGGGATTTTTAGTAAATCTACTACAATAAGATTTTTTGTTCGTACTTTTGTGTCACTTTTCCCATTTTCTGGGGTCAAGAGTCCGGCCGCAGTTGAATGCTATATTCGGATGACCGGTGAGAGAAGCATGCCATTAAAAAATGGGGTCATAAAAAATGGGGTCAGACTCGATTAATTGTTTCGACCATGTTATTATAAGGTTCCGCCCCAATATAAGGAGTCAGTCTTATGGCACGATTAGCAAGGTATTTTTTAGAAGGTCATGCTCAACACATTATCCAGCGTGGTAATAATCGGGAACTCATCTTCGCCGACACGCAGGATTACCATTTCTATCTGGAATGTCTGCAGGAAGCGGCGGATCGGCACGGTTTGGATATCCACGCTTATGTGTTGATGAGCAATCACGTACACATTTTATGCACACCGCATACGAAAATCAGCATCGGAAAATCTCTGCAGTCGGTTGGGCGACGCTATGTAGGGCATTACAACTATACGTATAATCGTACGGGAACGCTCTGGGAAGGGAGGTACAAGGCTACTCTGATAGACAGTGAACAGTATCTGCTGACCTGTATGCGTTATATTGAGCTTAATCCTGTTCGTGCAGGGATGGTTAATCACCCCACCGACTATCCATGGAGCAGCTATTCAGCGAATGCTCATGGGAAAGAGAATCCTCTGGTAAAATCACACGAGCTCTACCGAGGATTAGGGCGAAGTATGTCGGAACGGCTGTCAGCCTACAAGCAACTGTTCCTTTCCGCAGCATGTGAGGCCGACATCGAAACTATTCGTGAAAATACCAACAAGGCATGGGTGTTGGGCAATGATCGTTTTCGTGAGAAGGTCGAGCTGTTAACCGGCAGGCGGACGAAGTCAAAGCCAAAAGGCAGGCCAAGGAAGGAATCAATTGAAAAATAATCGAGTCTGACCCCATTTACAGTTTGACCCCAATTATTTCGACCATGTTGTTTATGCCCACGTATTATACGCCTCCGCTCCAATATAAGTAGTCAGCCTACAGGCAACTGTTCCTTTCCGCAGCATGCGATGCCGACATCGAAACTATCCGTGAAAATACCAACAAGGCATGGGTGCTGGGCAATGATCGTTTTCGTAAGAAGGTCGAGCTGTTAACCGGTAGGCGGGCGGCGCCTAAGCCAAAAGGCAGGCCGAGGAGGGAACCAATTGAAAAATAATCGAGTCTGACCCCATTTACATGACCCCATTTACATGCCATTTACACTAAAAGGTTTGACAACGGATTGGTGTATCATTAAATTGATACTAGTTTATACTTTTAGATACCGACTTTCCCAGGAAGGTGCTCATCCTATTTGTCGGAGTTGGAGGAACAGGTTATGACAAGCACAGCTGTTGCCGTTAAAATTGATAAAGAAACTAAAAAACGGTTGCAGGATCTAGCAGAGATCAAGCAACGTTCAGCCCACTGGTTGATGCGCGAAGCAATAACTCAATATGTCGAAAGAGAAAGCAATCGTGAATCATTCAGAAAGGATGCGATTCGTGCCTGGGAAGAATACAAGGACACCGGGTTGCATATAACAGGAACAGAGATAGAGGAGTGGTTGGACACTTGGGGGACTGAGAAAGAAAAGGATGTGCCGGAATGCCATCAGTAAAGTTTTCTCCCGGTGCGTTATGCGATATGGAGCGGTTGCATGATTTTTTGCAAATTAAGAACCCAATAGTAAGCCGGAAAGTTGCAAAAACCATTGTGCAATCTTTGAAGATTATTGAAAAGCATCCTCAGATCGGAAGGCCTGCAGATGATATGGATCCGGGATATCGGGAACTGGTTATGAGTTTTGGACAAAGTGGGTACGTGGCCTTATACCGGTTTGATGGTGAAAATGTGATACTATTAGCCATCCGCCACCAGCTTGAAGCAGGTTATGGGGATCTGTCCCCGGTTTAATCATAGAAGATTGAAATGATAGACAAAACACAAACAGGTCAAATTGCACACTATTGCGAACAGGATGAGGAAATTGTCGCCGTGTATCTCTTTGGCTCACGAGCCGGAAAAAATTATACCTCGCAGAGTGATGTTGACCTTGCTGTTTTGCTCAAGAGTGAAGAGAGCAGCTTTGATCTCTTGGGTTTTATCGTTACAATGGAGCGAATGCTTAAGCTTCCGGTGGACGCGGTTGTCTTGAACAGAGCTGGAGAAGTTTTGAAGTACCAGGTCAGGCTGCATAGTGTGTTATTGTACGAAAGCGATGCAAAGCTAAGAAAGCAATTTGAGATAATGGGCCGAAAATCTTATGAGGATTTTCAATATTTTCATAGAAGATACATCAGACGCACATTATATGGTGAACTCAATGGTTAATCAGCTGCTTGTTGAAAGGATACTGTCTGATATAAACAGTAACATCCATGCATTGCGTAACGCGGATGACATTACCTGGGATGTATATAAGTCTGATCTGCGCAGCAGGAGGTTTGTAGAGCGTTCACTGCATATTATGGTGGAAGCTGTTATAGATGTTGCGCAACATGTCGTCTCTGATGAAAATCTTCGTGAACCCTCGAGTTACAGGGATACTTTTCTCGTTTTGGCTGAAAATGGAATTATCAATACCGAACATTTGAATATCTATGAAAAGATGGCGGCATTCAGGAATTTGATAGTTCATTACTATGAACGAATTGATGACGAGGTGGTTTTCGGGATCTTCAAGAAAAATCTAAAAGATTTTGAGCTGTTTATTACCGAAATAGTGCAATTTATGGGAAGATAGAAAATGGAATAAATGGGGTCAGACTCGATTAATTCTTCAAGTCATGCCATCCACATGCTGCTGTCTCTAATAAAAAAATTAATCGAGTCTGACCCCATTTATTGAGAAAAGACATAATCGCTGCGGTGGATACGCTTGATGAATTCCCGGCTGCTGCAAATGTCAAGCATTTGCAAAACCACAAATATACTCACCGACTCAAGGTCGGCCGCTTCAGGGTATTATTCAATGCCTTTGAAGTTGTCAATATTATAAGTATTGAGGAGATCAAAACGAGAAATGAGCGCACGTACATTTGACTTCCAAACCATAGAATTTGAGGGAAATCCCGCTTTTGTTCTGATACCCTTTGATGTATTCAGAAAGATACGCCCGTTTCTGGACCACGAAGCTACCCGCTTGGCTATCCCTCACAAGATTGTTAAACGCAATGTCATAGATGGTGTACCCATGATAAAAGCATGGCGTGAACATCTTGGAATGACTCAGCAGGAACTCGCAAAAAAGGCCGATGTCACGCAACCTGCAATAGCAAAGCTGGAGCGTTCCGCTGCAAAACCGAGGCAGGCCACACTAAAAAAGCTGGCAATGGCTATGAATATTACAACGGAACAATTGGAAGAATAATACGAAACAACCAGAAAACCCTCCTTATAGACCTAGAAAATTAATCGAGTCTGACCCCATTTTCTCTCAAGGGGAATAGGGCGTATGGTCAGCGGTTTGGCTGAGATGCTGTTCTTTTTAAAATGCTTAAACTAGCGCCATTCTGGTCTGTCCCTCATTTTCATATAGGTTAACCCAGTGTTGCCCCTGTTCCTCTCTCAGTCTTCACCGAATAACACTACTTTAAAATTGAGCAATTGAGCTGCCTCAGTCATGACTTTGTCTGCCGTTGCGATTATATCTGCAGGGATATCTCTGGCTACGGTAAGGTGGAGCGCGTCCAGTGTTCTCAAGGGCACAGAGGGCAAACTTTCAATCATCAATGATGCATTGATGATGTGTCGATTGTCAATCGGGTAATGGATCAGGTGAGCATCCTCAACATCTTGTTTGAATTTCGCGTATATTTGCTGCACCTGGAGGGCGTTTAACAGTTCCATACGGAGCCGTCTGGAGAGAAGACAGCGAAACTCAGTAACCGTCAAGCTGGAAATATAGGTATTGTCTTGGTGTTGTATCCATTTAGCAAAGGATTCAGAACCAGACTCGGGCAGGTACCATTTGGCTAAGGCACTAGTGTCAATGTAAGAAAGTACCATTACCGCTCCTCTCTGTCCATTCTTTGCAGGGTCTCACTGGTTACATTCTGGTAGGGTAAACTATCACGCAATGATTTGTGGTTAGGCCTCTTTTTCTTTCTCTTGATGGGTAATATACGAGCCACTGGAGTATTGTGACGGGTTATCATAATTTCCTGTTCCTGGCTCAGCAATTCATCCAGCTTTCCAAGTTGATTGCGCATTTCCCTCACCGATAACGTTTGCATAGCTCACCATCCCTCCCTTTTTGGTGTATTTGTTCTCCTTCCGTACAACTGTAGCACAATATCGGTTGTCTGACAATGTAAAACGGTAGCATTTGAAATCTGCCAGGCCCTTCTCTCTAAGCTGCTTCGATCCGGCCCTTCAAGTATCCGGAGGAAAAATGGGGTCAGACTCGATTAATTATTTTATTAGAGACAGCAGCATGTGGATGGCATGACTTGAAGGATTAATCGAGTCTGACCCCATTTTTCCAGGGGAGGCTAGAAATTCTCATCAGAGATGCATTTTATCAGTTTTTTATCGAAACTTTTTATCTCGAATATGTTTTTTCTTGCACAGAGACAGCAATCTACGAAGTCAAGATTTTTTGATTGGTACAATTCCAGGGCTGTGGTGAAAAGAGATATATTCTCATTCATGAAAATGCTATCCAGCGATATGAACTGCGAAAGTGTTTTCGAGATAAGCGGCCTGGGGACTTTGTAGACGCCGCTTAGGACATAGACGGCCTCAGCAAGTACACTTTCCACGACATAACAATGGTGGTTGCAAATCACCTCCTTGGCTGTACCGTACATCTCTTCATTGTCCCGGAGGAGATACCTTAAGATATAGTTTGTATCAAGAAGTATCATGGCTTGTATTTCTCATCTAAATGACGTTGCCATGCACCTTCCTCGTGCTCTCTCATCTGGGCATCACTATAGATGTTCAGGGATCCGCCCAGTTGTTCTGTCATGAGTCTGTTTTTGTCGCTTACTAATTTTTCAATAAAAGAGATATAGCTCGGATTAATAAAGTAGCCTTTGACTTTTTGTCTTTTCTTATCGACCACTTCAATGATATCAAAAGAATCAAGTTTATGAAGGTTCCTCTGTATTTCGGAGACGGAT
>CAXMTO010000008.1:0-19556 GCA_964196355.1 uncultured Myxococcota bacterium | reverse complement strand
GACTAAGTAACCGGTGGCTTCCGTTTCAGAAATTTCCTTATGCAGTCCATTTCCTTTTCACAGTCCGCTATAATTTCTTCCAGATAGTTGATGTTTTTGTTAATATTTTCAGAGTAAAGGTCGCGGTCAATTTTATATCTTTCGCGGAAATGTGTCTGCATGGATTGGGATCTGTTGGAAAAGGTATGGATCAGTCTTTTCAGGATAATATTATGGTAAAAACTGGAGGTATGGATCATCAAGTCAAGTGCTGAAGCGTGTTCGTAGGCTACACCATTACCCTTAAGTTCCTCATGAAGCATGGAGAGAGCTTCCAGGTAATATCTGTCGGCCATCTGTGCCAGTATATCTGCAGACCCTACGACCTGACCTGCAAGTTGTGTTTCGAAGGAGTGGGGGCCAGAGGCTGCCGGGTCGTATGAAAGGTCGGTGTAGCGGATGATCGTGGCACAGTCTTCTGAAATATCCGGATCCAGGTCTTTAAGTGCAACGTACCGCTTGAGAAAGAGAATAGATCGCTCTTCATGGTCGGCAATATACTCAGTACCTGATTTGGCACTATCCCCCTCCAGCAGCAACATTCCTGTATCATGAAAGTAGGCACTCAGCAAACCTTTAGTGAGTGTTTTCAGATTGACAGGTACCTGGTTACAATGAAGTCCATGGAACAGCCGGACTGTTGCTAATGCCACCAGCTGGGTGTGTCGCAGATCGTGATACTGAAGGGTGTTTTTCTGAAAAAATGGATGAGAGCCGGAAAAAAAACCTGCCATATCATTGTAAATCTCGCGAATCAATGAATGGTTTGCTTCGGGGCATATCTCTTTTGACAGGGAGACGATTTCATCAAGTGGATTGCCGGTGCTGCCCCCTTCAAAAATTTTACTAAGGTATTTATTATCCATTCTCACCCACTCGATTAGTACCTTACTCCTGAAACACTGCAATAAAAACAAGAAACTGAGGAATGTATTTATACCCCCTCGGAGTCTTTCGCTTACCTGTGGGGTGCTATGTAAATAATGTCCTGTTATTACTGGGTCCATTCTATCATTCAAAAAAGATATTGCAAATGGAATGGTACAAAATATTTTTTCTGCTGTTACCTGTTGCGTAAAATTTGCACTGAGCGGCTATGTTCCGGTCAGAACCGGGAGAAAAAAAGACGAAGTATGATCTGGACTTTATCAATATTTACAGTTAGAATCTCCCGAATGCCGCGTTACCCGTGACTGCAATGACAAATATTCTTTTCTCTTAGTCGTTTGGACATAAATGGAAAATAATAAAAAAGACACTTTAATATTGTTCGTTGATGACGATGAGTCGATTCGTATGGCCCTCAGTGCAATGGCCGAGTCACTGAACTATAACTACCTGATCGCGGGTGACAGTTTTGAAGCAATCGAGGTATTAAAAACTACATCTGTTGACCTGGTTCTGTCTGATGTCGTTATGCCGGGGATGGATGGGCTGGAACTTCTTGATTATATAAAAAAGCATCACAAAAACACAGATGTGATCATATCGACGGGTTTTTCTGAAAAAGCAACTTATGCCGAAGTGATTAACGCTGGAGCCATTGATTTCATAAAAAAGCCTGTGGACCGAGCAGAGCTGGAAGCAAAGCTTGCCCGGGCAGTTCGAGAGCGAAAACTGGTGCGTGAGCTGGAAAGGTTGTCGATGCATGACTCTCTAACGTCTCTTTTGAACCGAAGATCTTTCGATGAACGTTTTCCCTACGAAGTGGAAAGGGCATCCAGACAGAATTACTCAGTGATTCTGGCGGTTATTGATGTCGATAACTTTAAGGATTACAACGATAAATTTGGCCACCCTGCGGGAGATGAGGTTCTGATCGGTCTGGGGAAAATAATGGCTGAATGCACACGCGAAAAGGTCGATATGTGTTTCAGGCTTGGCGGGGATGAGTTCGGCGTTCTCCTGCCCCAGGCAAGTTTTGACCAGGGTGTAGAAATTGCCCAGAGAATTCTTTCAAGTTTCGTTGAAAAACGTTTTGGAGAGACGACGCTTTCAATAGGTCTTGTGGCGTGTAAGCGGGATAAAAAATTATCTTTGGAAGTAGATGAGAGAAGGATGAAGGAGCAGGCGGACCAAGCCATGTATGATGCTAAAAATGGGGGTAAGAACCGCATCATTACCCGCGTTTGAATCATTACTCGCCGAGAGAGTCTTTGTGAAAAGATCTGTCCGGCTCTATCGGATATTTTCCATCAAAGCAGGCAAGGCAAAAATCCTCTTTAGTCAGCCCTGTTGCCTCCACCAGTCCATCCAGGCTCAGATAATGAAGTGAGTCAAGCCCAAGGTATTCGGCAATTTCTTTAGTCTCCTTTTTAAAGGCAACAAGCTGGGTCGATGTGGGAAAGTCTATGCCGTAATAGCATGCATACCTGGTTGGGGGACAGCTGACGACCATATGCACCTTTTTTGCTCCTGCCTCCCGCAAGGCCCGTACTCTGCTTTTCCCGGTAGTGCCTCTGATTATCGAGTCTTCAACTATAATTACCTTTTTGTCCTTGAGTAAAGAACGGACGGGATTAAGTTTGACCTTCACATTAAAGTCGCGCATCGACTGGGTCGGCTGAATGAATGTCCTGCCAACATAGTGATTTCGGATAACACCCATCTCAAGCGGTATTCCTGAGGCCTGTGAATATCCGATAGCCGCATAATTTCCAGAATCGGGAAAGGGCATGACAAAGTCTGCGTCAATGTTCGTTTCCCGTGCCAGGATTTCACCCATACGTTTTCTTGCCTGATACACATTGATGCCGAAAATATCCGAATCCGGACGAGCGAAATAGACTTGCTCAAAGATGCAGAAATGGCTACCCCGTTTGGGCCAGGGATAGAGCGATTTCATCGTATCTTTCTGAAAGACGAGGATTTCCCCCGGCTCCACATCACGAACGTACTCTGCCTCTATGAGGTCAAGTGCACAGGTTTCAGAAGCGACAACCCATCCGCCATTGTTTAAGCGGCCGATACAAAGTGGGCGGAAACCATCTGGATCTCGAACGGCAATCATCGTATCTTGCGTCATCATAAGAAGAGAATAGGCCCCTCTTAGAGTCGAAAAAGTTTCAGTAAGTGCTTTTTCGAGTCCGAGGTCGGTGGCACGTGCCATCAGGTGAAGGACTATTTCACTGTCCATGGTGGTCTGGAAGATTGACCCCTGCTCTTCAAGATTTGATCGTAGTTCAATAGAGTTAACAAGGTTGCCATTATGAGCTACAGCAAGAGTAGTTCCCTTGTGCATGACCATCAGCGGCTGGGCGTTCGTTATGTTGGATGCCCCGGTGGTCGAATAGCGAACATGGCCTATGGAAATATGCCCCGCCAGGTCTTGGAGGATCTCTTCTGAGAAAATTTCTGGCACAAGGCCCATATCCTTATGAGCCCTTACTTTGGATCCGTTGGAGGTGACAATTCCGGCACTTTCCTGTCCCCGATGCTGGAGGGCATAGAGGCCAAAGTAGGTCAGTTTCGAAGAATCCTCGTGATTAAAAATTCCACACACGCCGCATTCATGGGTGGGGCGGCCCGGGTGTGACTGCAATTTGTTATGATTTGACATCGGAGAGATTATCCCTTTGTTTTTGGGTAAAAAATGACTCGTGGAGGTATTTGTCTCCCTCACGTGGTCAGCGCATACAGGAGTTCCGTCACACTTACCAGGTCATTGAGGTCAAGCTGTTCATCAACTGAGTGCACTTTGTTCATACCGGTGGCTACAATGGCGGTCGGTAGTCCGTGGCCGGTGAAGATATTGCCGTCACTGCCTCCACCTGCAACAATGAACTGCACATTTCTGCCGCTCTTTTTTGAGGCCTGTTCTATTCTCTTGATAACAGGTGCGTCCTGTTTCAGTTTCAATACAGGGTAGTCATCGGTGACATTGCATTCGAAGGAGGGGCGTTTGCTATCCGTCGCCTGTCGTTCTTTCCAGTTTTTGACGACTGTATTGAAAGTGTCGAGGATTTCCTGGGTGTAGCGGACTAATTTTTCAGGGGAATGGCTGCGAACTTCTCCGTAAAGGGTGACCAGTTCGGGCACAATATTTGTCGCTGCACCGCCACTTATAAGGCCAAAATTACGGGTAGATTCGTTGTCGATTTTACCGACTTCAATTTTGCTGAGCGCTTCCGCAGTGAGAGATAAGGCATTTATGCCCGATTCAGGGTTCAGGCCTGCATGCGCTGCAACACCTTTTACTGAAATTTTTATTTTATTTGATGCTGGCGCACCTATAATGATCTGGTCTATACCGGATGAATCAAGTGCGTAGCCGTATGCAGACTGGATTTTGTCATATTCGAGATGCTTGGCACCGAGCAGGCCGATCTCTTCACAGGTTGTGAGGATGATTTCTATGGTAGGATGGGGGATGTCGTTTTCTTTCAGTAAAGTGACAAGTTCGAGAATAGCGGCAATACCTGATTTGTCATCACCGCCAAGTACTGTATCTCCTTTACTGGTAAAGATGTCTCCGGTGCGGACTACCTCCACTCCATTGGCCGGCTCGACCGTATCCATATGGCACGAGAAAAAGAAATCTTCGAGTTCATTATGGTTCCCTTTGAATGTGATAATGAGATTGCCGCAGTCGGCACCGGTTTGGGTAGCTGAGTTGTCTTCATAGATCGAGTCGGCACCCAGATCGCTAAATTTCTGTTTCAGGTACGCAGCCACTCCAGCTTCGTTTCTGGAGGGGCTGCTTATTTCACAGAGCTCAGCAAAGGTTTGAGCTAGCCGTTCTCTGTCGATTTTTGTTTTCATATTGATCCTTTTGAGCCTGATGGTCGCAAAAGAACGACAGCATGACAGCTGATACCCTCTTCTCTTCCTGTAAAGCCCATTTTTTCTGTGGTTGTCGCTTTAATATTGATGCTGCTGGTTTCAACTCTACAGGTCAGGGCAAGCTTTTCCTTGATTTTACAGATAAAAGGTCCAAGCCGCGGAGCCTGACATACGAGAGTTATATCGCAATTGGCAAGGGAGTAGGAGTGCGAGGCAGCGAGAGCCATGACCTGCTCCAGGAGGGTTATGGAATAGATATTTTTAAACCGGTCATCAGAGTCTGGGAAATGGCGGCCAATGTCCCCTTCACCCAGGGCACCAAGCACAGCGTCGCATAGTGCATGGGTGAGAACATCCGCATCTGAGTGGCCGGCAAGGCCGAGAGAGTGGGGTACGGTTATGCCCCCGAGTACAAGTTTCCTGCCTTCAACAAGTCGGTGGGCGTCGAAGCCGTGACCGATTCGTGGTACTCTGTCTTCTCTGTTGTGCATAATGAGTTCTGCCAGATGCAGATCTTCCTGTCGGGTGATTTTGATGTTGGTTTCAGACCCTGCCACAAGGGTAACGGGAATCCCCGCAAGCTGCAGAAGAGATGATTCATCCGTAACGTCTTCTTCACCCAGCTCCTGAAATGCTCTTACCAGGAGTTCCCTGCGGGCGGCCTGGGGCGTCTGTGCATGCCACAGATCTTTCCGTTCAACGGTACCGATAACCTCTGAAGTTCTATTCCCTTTCTTCAGCGTATCTTTTACCGGGATGGCGGCAATTGCCGCACCTTCTCTTACTGCAGCCTCATAGCATCTGTTGATAGTAGACTGAGAGACAAGGGGCCTGGCTCCGTCGTGTACTAATACAATATCAGTCTCCCGGTCAAGAGCTTTAAGACCTTCCTGAACAGAATCCTGCCGCCTTTTTCCTCCGGGAACAAGTGTGATGTTGTCATATTGTCCTAGATGGCTGGAGAGCATTTCCCGGGTCTGACTCATCCGGTCGGAAGGAATGGCGACTATTATGTGGTTGATATGCTGATTTTCTAGAAATGCTTTTATCGTGTGGAGAAGAATCGGCGCATCACCGAGGATGTGAAACTGTTTCGGATGATCGAGTTTCATCCTGGTACCGAAGCCGGCGGCGGGGATTATAACAGTCGCAGAAAATGTCATGACGGAGACTGTCTGTGAGCCGAGTGCAGCTGCGGAGCTGCTGCGGACTGAACGGGTACTTTGGCGTCAGCGGGACGCGATCTAAAAAAGAGGAGCGGGCTATAAGCCGAATTCTGTACTCTGCAAAGAGCCATGATCATTTCACTGGGATGTTGATTGCTCAACACCTCTTGCAACCTACCCGGAGATTTCGAACGGGCCATTCTCAAGCATCTCCCTATTTGGTCTTGCTCCGGATGGGGTTTACCCTGCCTTTCATGTCACCATGAAAGCGGTGAGCTCTTACCTCGCCGTTTCACCCTTACCTGGTTGAACCAGGCGGTTTGTTTTCTGTGGCACTTTCCCCCGGTCACCCGGTGTTCGTGTTACGAACCATCCTGCCCTGTGGAGTTCGGACTTTCCTCTCCGGTCGGCTGACCGGAGCGACCATGTACCCGCTCCGACCCTAAATGTAGTTGGAAACTCTGAAAGATGAAAGGGAAAAAATGGGTTTCCATTTGTCGGTTACGAAAAAAAACTAGCCCGGATTTCTCACCAACAAAGTTTTTCGCAGGTCGAGGCGCCGGCCATGGGGGGATAACACTAATTTTTCTCTTCTGGAGGAGCGTAGTACATGATGCGTTGACATGTAGGGCAGTCGAACATCATATCACCTCTGAGCAGCATGTTGAATCTCTGGGGTGGAATGGCCATAAAGCAACCCTGGCAAACACCTGCTACGACATTGACTACTGCCAGACCGTTTCTGCGCTCTCTAAGTGTATTGTATTTGCGCAAGGTATTCTCTTTGACTTTCTTCGCCTGTCTGTTGCGTTCGGCGTCCTTTGCCTTCTTGCCCTTGTTAATTTTTTCAATGTTGCTGCGCACATTCTCAGTCTCTTCAGAAACGAGCTTTTTTTCACCTTTGAGAAGGTTCTGTTCTTCCTCTGACTGGGATCTCAGCTTCTCGATGTCCTCCATGAGAAGGATCATCTTCTCCTCATTCTCCTTGGCATTTTTTTTGGCATCCTCTATCTCTTTAAGCAGAGCCGTCTGTTCACGACCGGTCTGCACCTGCATCATCTTGGACTGCCGCTCTCTGACATGACTCATTTTATCAGCAACTTCATCTTCGAGGGTGCGGTTTTCCTTCTCATGGGCAGTGATTTTTTCCAGCAGTTCGTTGATGGTAGCCTCTCTTACAGCAAGGGCAGAAATCCGGTGATCAAGTCTGTTTTGTTCTGATTTAACGGCACTGTCTATCTTGTCAATTTCCAGGTCAATGGTCTGCAGCGTTGCGAGCTGAGCTATGTCTTCGTTCAAAATTCTTCTCCTGTTGTATGTGTTACTTTTGATGATATCGTAAAGATTTCTTCGCCTGCTTTCTTGCAGCGCCCCGTAGAAAGCACCCTTGGGGTATTAATGAAGGCGTTCACGTAACCATCTTAAATTTTCAAATTTTACTGTATTCTCAATCTTTTCCTTCGTAATTTTTATCGATCAAAACAAAAGGATGAGTTTCGGTCTTTGATTGTCTGATCGCAATATCCCAGTTCTGATTCCTGTTTGCCCGGTTCAGCGTTTCAGCAAGCAGGCTCACTGACGGTTGTTCAGTCGCAAAGTGGGTACCGTCGATGATACAAAAGTTGTTTTCTATCGCCCAGATTGCAGTGCTATGCTTGATTTCGGCCGAAAGGTAGATGTCGGCTCCACAGGCAAGAGCTTCTGTCGCCAGGTCGGACCCGCTACCTCCGCAGACGGCGACGGCTGTAATTTTTTTTGGTATTTTCCCAGCTACCTGGATAGAAGGAAGGTTTAGCACCTCCTGTACTCTTTCAATAAAAATCGTTGCTGAAACAGGAGCGCTGAAGCTGCCGATTCTGCCCAATCCGGCTCCTCTGGAATTTTTTTCCGCTGAGGGGAGTAGAGGCCTGAGTTTTTCAAGGCCCAGTTTTGTAGCGAGAATATCACTCACCCCGTCGGTTGCGCTGTCCAGATTTGTGTGACACCCAATTATGGCGATCTTGTTTGCCAGGAGTTTTTCCAGCAGCTTTCCGCCCGGGTCGCCCGTATTGATAGATGATAATGGATGGAAGATAACAGGATGATGGGTTACGACAACATTGGCACCTGATGCAAGAGCCTCATCAATAAGTGAGTTGGTCGGATCAAGGCCTATGAGTACGGAGGTTACCTCCTGATCAGGGTTGCCGACGAGAAGTCCCACGTTGTCCCATGGCTCCGCCAGACTGAAAGGGGCGTCCAGATTGAGGCTGTTGACAATATCTTTAACGCGTGGGGCCATGATATATCTCAAAATTTTCAGGTGATAAAACAAAAAAAGGTACACCCCTGTGGGGTGCACCTTTGAGTGCATCTTGCTTGATTTGGCACCTTCGGTCCAAAGCAATGCGCGAGAGAAAGGGGGGTGTTATTCCTCCCCTTTGTAGTATGTGTAAGACTCTTTTTTTCAAGGACCCTGTCGTGCTTACGGTCAGATACAATTGTGTGATTAATGGTGGGCGCAGTAGGACTCGAACCTACGACCGATCGGTTATGAGCCGATGGCTCTAGCCAACTGAGCTATGCGCCCTTTTCCAACAACAAAACGTTTTATATAAATTGACTTGAGGTGGAATGTCAATAGAAAAAGGGTAAGAAGCCGGAAAATATTTTTTGGAGTATCCAGACCTCCTAAAACGGGGTAGAACAGTTCTGGTTATTGATGCCAGGCTTAAGAGAATGGGAGAGTCACCGTGTTGCTAAAAGCCAAAGTGTTACTACTTTCTAACGGTAGCCGGTTTTCTGGCTTTCCGGCAGAGGGAAAATAACAAGCAGGGAACACCCTTAAATGTACAACAATTTACTCATATTCCTGGTCGCAATCTTTCTGTTTAGTGTGGATAGTGTTCCGGATTCACCACTGTTGACAGGCTGGCAGAGCGGGGCAATTCTTTTTTTACTGCTCTTTAGCTTTAACCGGCTTGCGTGGAAGTTGTTTGCCAGGCCGGCAGCCGCCGCGACAACCAGATATTTTAGAACAGAAAAACGATTATCGGTCTATGCGCTCTGCTTTTTTGCTGCGAGTCTCTATCTCTGCGATCTGAAATATCATCTCTCACCAGTTTCCTTCGGGGGGGCCATGCCAGCCCTGGTGAATGTTGCCGGGCTTATGTTCTTTGCTCTCTATCTGGCAATTATGTGGCGGGCTGGCAGAGAAAATTATCAAAATATATTCGGACGAAAACATTCAAACGGCAGCTTCATTCTTTCAAACCTGAAGGTAAATTTACCCATTGTTCTGCCTTGGATTGTTCTCTCTCTCCTCTACGATCTGGTTGCATTTTTGCCGTTTCCCGGTCTGCAGCAGGTTTTTGTCTCCGAATGGGGAGACCTGCTTTTTTTCGCGGTTTTTCTCACCTTTGTTCTTCTTTTCTTTCCACCCCTTGTACGCAGGTTATGGGGCTGCAAAAAACTGCCCGA
Source organism: uncultured Myxococcota bacterium (assembly GCA_964196355.1). Classification (GTDB taxonomy): domain Bacteria; phylum Desulfobacterota; class Desulfobulbia; order Desulfobulbales; family Desulfocapsaceae; genus Desulfomarina. The sequence continues at coordinate 10,110 of CAXMTO010000008.1, read as the reverse complement.
AGGTCCTTTGAAGACTCTGCTTGATGCCTGCTGCGCCCGGCACGGGTTTATGACTGACTACTATCTCTGGCCGTTGTTTGAAGGGAGGGTTCTGACTGCAGGGGTAGTTGGGCTGGTACCGGGGTTGCGATATATTCTCATAACCCCTGCTCTCATAGAGACCCTCTCCGGGGCTGAACTTGAGGCTGTTATGGCCCATGAGATTGGCCATGTAAAGAAGCGCCATCTTCTCCTCTATGTGTTTCTCATTGTGGGATTCAGCGTTCTTATCGGTTTGATTGCTGAGCCGTTGCTTTACCTGATGCTCTCTTTTGATTTATTAAACAGGATAATAATTCAATATGGGCTGGAGACTGGGGATGTCATCACCATAGTCAGTGCCGTACCACTGCTTGTTTTTATGATAGTTTATTTCAGGTTTGTCTTTGGTTATTTTATCCGCAATTTCGAAAGACAGGCGGATCTCTATACCCTGTCTTCTATTGGTGACAGTCGAGCTATGGTTTCAGCCTTTGAGAAGATTGCGGCATTAAGCGGCAATATCCGGGATCAACCCAACTGGCATCACTTCAGTATCGGTGAACGTATTGATTGTCTTGAGCAGGGAGAAAAAGAACCTGAACGTATAGGCCTTCATGATAAAAAGGTTCGCAATAGTCTTTTGACCTACCTTGTATTGGTTCTTTTGGCCACTCTCCTTGTTCGACAGATCCCGACCGAGCATCTTGTACAGCAGTATGAGGATAATTTTGCCGAAGTAGTGCTTTTGCAGAAGGTCAAACAGGAGCCTGACCGGGCAATATGGCAGCGTCTTATTGGAGACTTGATGCTCACCAGGAAGATGGACCAGAAGGCCCTGAAAGCATATGAAATGGCGTACAGCATCGAACCGGTAAATCCGGATATCATGAATAATCTTGCATGGTTGCTTTTGACCAGTGAAGATTTCACCATAAGGGATCCATTAAAAGCCCTGAATCTGGCAAGGGGGGCGGCGACCTTGCAGCCCAGGGGCTATATTCTTGATACCTTAGCGACCGCATATTGGGCCAACGGTTTGATAGAGGAGGCGGTCGGAGCCGAGAAACAGGCAATCATTGTGGATGGTGGGCAAAAACGATTCTATCAGGCGCAGATAGGGAAATTTACAAATGAGTCCTACATGGAAGTTGAACGTGAAACAGGTCAATAATATAGATCAGGTTTGTCAGGATCGGATGCAGCACATGTTTCTGTGACCCAGGCAACCTGAATGAGCAGTGACAATAGAAAAAGGGAAAAACAATGCCAAAATTGGGAGCACATGAATCAGTCGGTGGAGGTCTGCATCTCGCTTTTGAGAGGATTAAGCGGGTGGGTGGAGATGTCCTGCAGATTTTTACCCGCAACCAGCGCCAATGGACTCCAGCGGAACTGAAAGCAGAGGAAGTTCGACTTTACAGGGAAGCCCATGAAGAGAGTGGTAAGATAACAGTTGCCTCCCATGGCTCCTATCTGGTTAATTTTGCCACAGCAAAAGAAGAACTGCTGCAAAAATCTACCACAGCTTTTGTCCTCGAATTACTCCGATGTCAGCAGCTTGGAATTCCTTATGTTGTGCTGCACCCTGGTTCCCATGGAGGGGATGGTGCCGAGGCTGGACTTAACCGCTTTGTTGCTGGGCTCGATGGTGCGATTGAACAGAGCAAAACTGATGTGGATGTTCTGGTCGAGACCACGGCCGGGCAGGGGACGGGACTTGGCCGGAGTTTTGAGGAACTGGCCTATATCTTACAAAACTCCCGTTATTCCAGCCAGCTGGGAGTGTGTGTTGACACATGCCATATCTTTGCGGCCGGCTATGATATACGGTCTGTTGAATCGTATAACGCTACTATTCAAGATCTCGATAATCAGATCGGATTGCAACGGGTGAAATTTTTCCACTTGAATGATTCCAAAAAGGAACTCGGCAGTCGTGTGGACAGGCATGAACATATCGGCAAAGGAGCGATAGGTCTTGCTGGCTTTAAACACCTTCTTAATGACCCGCGGTTTACCGGTTTGCCAATGACCCTTGAAACACCGAAAAGTGATAATCTTGAGGAAGACAGAGAAAATCTCAAGACTCTCCGCTCTCTTGTGGATTCAAGTAAGTAATATTAATGCACTGAATTTTCTTGCAAGAAATAGCGTAAAGGTGGAAAATACGATGAGTTCTATTTTTATGTCATTCTGGCGAGTCGATAATAATTTCTCGTAAAAATAAGTACATCGCCATCCAGGTTGGTTCTATGCAATTACTGAACAGTGAGACTTTACTCGATATTCTTATCCATCAAAAGGTTCTGACGGCCAAGCAGCGGCAATTCATTACTCTGGAAAAAGGCAAACAGCGCCAGAAACTTCTGCGAACTGTCGATAAAGGAAGTGAGATCGACAAAAACTACCCTGACATGGTTGAAATCATAACTGCTTTCAACATGAAGCTTTCCGGAAATAATGGCAGGATCCTTGATGAAGAAACGATCATGCGGGCAGTTGCCAAAGAAAAAAACATTCCGTTCAAGAAGCTTGACCCCCTTGACCTGGATATGGATGTTGCGACTAAGACAATACCTCGTAATTTTGCGATAAGACAGCTTATTTTGCCGTTTAATCTGGAAAACGGGATACTTGAGGTCGTGGTGTATCATCCGGATTGTCAGGCCGTGCTGTCAGATATTGAGCAGGCAAACCAGGTTAAGGTGAGACCCTATCTGGCGACAAAATCCGATATTAAAAGGATTATTTCTGAGTTTTTCGGGTTTCAGAAATCGATAAGCGCAGCAGAAGGCCGGTTTGGCCTTGCGGCCGGAAGTGGAGCCATTGATATTGGTAATCTGGAGAGGTATGTAAAAATATCTTCTTCAAAGGAAATTACCTCTTCGGACCAGCATATCAAGACTGCAGTAAACCACATTTTTCATTACGCCCTGGAGCAGCGGGCAAGCGATATTCATATTGAACCAAAGCGGGATATCTGCATGGTGCGTTTCCGGATTGATGGTGCGCTTCACACAATCTATAATCTGCCAAAGGCTGTGCATTCTGCAATTATTTCGAGGATAAAATTCCTCTCCCGTCTCGACATTGCTGAAAAAAGGCGGCCTCAGGATGGTCGGATAAAAATCGGCAGTAAAGAAAATAAAGATGTTGAGATACGGGTTTCCACCATACCTGTAGCCTTTGGTGAGAAGGTAGTGATGCGTATCCTTGATTCGAGCATGATTTTTCAAAAGATAGAAAATCTCGGTTTTTCAAAAAGAGATATGGGTGTTTACGACTCTTTTGTCCATGCTCCCCATGGTATTATTCTGGTGACGGGACCAACGGGGAGTGGTAAGTCAACAACCCTCTACTCCACGCTGAAGGAGATCGCAACACCGGAGATGAATATTGTTACGGTAGAAGATCCTATCGAAATGGTGCATGAGGAATTTAACCAGATTGCCGTGCAGCCTCTTATCGATGTGACCTTTTCTACCATTTTACGCAATATCCTGCGACAGGATCCTGATATCATAATGATTGGTGAGATCAGAGACCACGAAACCGCCAGCTATGCGGTGCAGGCGGCAATGACCGGTCATCTGGTGTTTTCTACCCTGCATACCAATGATGCCGTTTCTTCGATTGCCCGGTTGAGAGATTTGGGTCTGCAGCCATTTATGATTGCTTCAACCCTTCTTGGCTGTATGGCTCAGCGACTGGTGAAAAATATTTGTCCCGACTGTGCTGAAGAATTTGAGATGAAAAATGAGGATCTCTTTAAAATGGGTTTCCCCGTTTCGAACTCAGGGAATATCAGCCTCAACAGGGGTAAGGGGTGCAGGGAGTGCCGAGGGACAGGCTATAAGGGGAGATCCGGCGTTTTTGAAATATTTCCAATCTCACCTCAGATAAAGAAAATGGTTGGTGATGAAGGACACACCCCTGAAATGAGTCAGGTTGCTATTCGTGAAGGAATGACTACATTACGCGAGGACGCCTGGAGTAAGGTCAGAGCTGGAATTACTACTTATGAAGAGGCTTTGCGGGTAACTACCGTTTAGCCCGGATTTCTCACCAGCAAAGATGATTACATATTCAAGAAGCACGCCAGTGAACTATAGTCGTCTATGTTTGCTGGGGTAGCGACGCTGCAGGTAAGCGAACGCAGTGAGACTCCGGATGTGATCATATCTGCTGGCCTTTGGTGAACATTGTGTAAAATTTCTTGTCAAATCGGACCGGTAGCAAGCTGTTGCAATGAAAACACTTTCAGAAAATTGACACAATGTTCATGAGAAATGCGGGTTAGTGCCTTACTCCAGAGAACCTGTCAAAAAAAACAAGAAATTGAGGAATGTATTTTGAAATCACGTGGATAGACATATCACCAAGGTACTTATCCCCCCTTGTGGGGTGTTAGTTGCGGTGGTGTTTCTTCGAAGAGTGATGACGGGAAGGACAGAAGTGTAAGATGGGAATAAAGATTGTAGCTAAAAACAAAAAAGCATTTCACGACTACCATATTGATGCGAAATATGAGGCAGGCATGGTGCTTTCGGGGCCGGAAGTGAAATCCTTACGGGCCGGTAAAGTCAATATTCGTGATGGATACGCCCGTATCGATGCCCGTGGTGAAATGATGCTCTACAACGTACATATTTCTTTCTACTCATTCGCTACCCATAACCCGAATGAACCACTCAGGGTACGTAAACTGCTTCTCCACAAGCGGGAAATTAAAAAGCTCATCGGTAAGTTGAAGGAGAAAGGCCTTGCCTTGATACCCCTTAAGATATACTTTATAGAGAGTGGCAAGGCTAAAGTGGAGCTGGGGCTTGCGCGAGGCAAAAGACAGTACGATAAAAGGGCAACGCTCAAAGAACAGGAAAGCAACCGCGAGTTGCAGCGGGCCATGCGCCACGACAGGAAATAGTGTTACCATCTAAGAAAAAATTTAAAAATTATTGGGGGCGAAACGGATTCGACGGGGATGTGTAAGCTCATTGTTGCATGCCGAGCTTCTATTTGCTCGTAAAACTAATAGAACTTTAAATATAATCGCAGACGATTATAACTACGCAGTAGCAGCTTAATAACTGTCATACTGCCGTTCCACCAGTCTTCGCCCGTAAGGCTGGATTTGGGGCGTCGACTCAACGGGCTGGTCTCTTGAAAGCCGTCTGTCTTTTGGGAGATAAGATTCAACAGTCTAGCGCCAGGTCCGCTTTGTTTCCACGGCATATCTGGGGCGAATCTTCAAGTTGGAGACTAAGCATGTAGATACGAGAGGGGAGCATTTGCGGACGCGGGTTCGACTCCCGCCGCCTCCACCAATTAGTGATTCGAAGAAGTCCAATAAAGACCAAAACCCCGAGGGCCAGAAAGGCTTTCGGGGTTTTTCTTTTCCATTGGCGTCCAGTAAGATCCATTGACATCTGACGGTATTTGACGGTATATTAGACGGTATAAATGAATACCGTCAGGGGAGATACCGTCATGTCGCTCACAGATACCGCCATACGTAATGCAAAGCCAAAAGAGAAACCGTATAAGTTGACAGACGGGAGAGGTTTGTATCTTCTTGTTAACAAATCAGGTAAATATTTTCGTTGGGATTATCGATTTGCCGGCAAGCGAAAAACGCTTGCTTTAGGGGTTTACCCTGATATCAAGTTGAAAGAAGCCAGGGAGAAGCATGAGGATTTGAGGCGCCTGCTTTTACAGAATATTGATCCTATGGAGTATAAAAAAGAGGCTAAAGATAAGCTCCATGCAGAAGTATTGCACGCTTATGAGACTGTTGCTCGAGAGTGGTTTTTTAAGAACAAACCGGTGTGGACAGAGAAACATGCTCAGACAATCATCAGTCGTTTAGAGAATAATATATTCCCCTGGTTGGGTGGTGAGGCTACGTCTTCAATTACTGCACCAATGTTATTGGAGTCTTTAAGGAGAATTGAAGACAGGGGCGCAGTTGAGACAGCACACCGGGTTAAGCAGATTTGTGGCCAGATCTTCAGGTATGCCATTGCAACCGGTAGAGCCGATCGAGATCCTAGCGGGGATCTAAAAGGAGCCTTGCCTCCAACCAGATCGAAAAATATGGCCACTATTACATCGCCGGATAAAATTGGTGCGCTTATGAGGTCAATTGATGGATACCACGGAAACCTCATAACCAGATGTGCTTTGAAGATGGCGCCATTAACTTTTGTCCGTCCGGGCGAGCTTCGTCGTGCAGAGTGGGAGGAAATATATATTAATGAAGCCGTGTGGAAAATTCCTGCAGAGAAGATGAAAATGCGGAGTGTTCATATTATTCCACTGTCCAAACAGGCAAGTCATGTGCTCGAGGAGATCAGGCCGCTTACTGGAAGTGGCAAGTATGTGTTTCCCAGTCTTCGATCTGGCAGCAGGCCAATGAGTGATAATACTATTCTGGCAGCACTGCGACGAATGGGATATAGCAAGGAGGAAATGACAGGACATGGTTTCCGTGCTATGGCTTCAACTGTTTTGCATGAAAGAGGATGGTCTTCTGATATCATAGAACGACAACTTGCCCACGCTGAAAATAACAGTGTAAAGGCTGCATACAATCATGCTCAACATCTTCCTGAACGGCGTAAAATGATGCAGAGTTGGGCTGATTACCTTGATACTCTGAAAAATGATGTTCACACAACGGGGTAGCGGTAATGGATATTGATGACAAATTTTGTTTTTGTTTATCTGAACTGGCAGAGAAGTGGGATTGCTCAGAAAACGACATCCTTCATCTGGCTACTAAGAATACAATATGGCTCTCAGTCAATCTGGATGGTTATGGGCGCGATCTCAGCGAGCCTGTTCCAATTTCAGGCTGGTGGCAGTTGTTAATACCTGCCGAAATCGGAGGGTTCTTCCCTGACAGAGAGGATGCTTACTTCACAGGCTTTAGAAATCCCAAAGACAACACGTATCGAATTATCAAAACTGCTGCTGATGGTCAGAGAGTCATGTTCCGCATTGCCCGTGATAGTATTGTTGTCATGGCAGACGAAGTCAAACGATATGAAAAAGAGAATCCTGCGTCTTTTCTTCCTGGAGAAAAGGTGAAGAGTATTACTCAAGCGAATACAAGTCTTCCCGCGACAAAGAAAGTTGGAAGGAAAAAAAATCTCCTTACTGAGGCGATTGAATTTGCCTATATGCACTTTTTGGAACAGGGTAACACAGAAATACTTCGACCGGGAAAAATCCGAGATTTCCTGGTCAGGCTGAAAGAAATGAGTGATGAACGTAATGATAATTGTAATGAATACATTTTGGAACGAATTGGTGAGGTGAAAATATCACCTTCCGGTTGTTTTGTGAAGACTGCTGAACAGATCATAATAACGTAACTACTCCAAAACTGTTGGTAACTCTCACTCTATTCTTGGCATAGCAGTTGGCGAAATTGTTTGACGAGAGGGAAACCGTACATAGCCTTTATCGACGTAAGTTGTTTTTGTGTTTTATTATATTTACCACGACCAGAGGTGTTTCCAAGAAAAATCCAATTTGCAGCCCGGTAACAGGTACCTTTAAAAAGCTCGGTATCGACAAAGGTTTCAAGCCAGAAAACAGGATGGCGATAAAGTGTTTGCCAATCTACCGAAATACCCCTTGCACACTTGGCGAGTAAATGGGATGCCAAATGAGGAACTTTTACCCATGGCAAGATGAGAAAACGAGAATTGTAAGCAAGAAGGTGCCGGTTTTTTCCGAGCATCTCAGGTGACCAGCCGATAAAACGATCTCGATGTCGTATGCTGTAAGGGGCAGATGAAAAGACAAAGCAGGCAATGGGGCGTCCTGCAGCAAAAACTAAATATTTAAGATGCTCACCAACCGGCTGGGTATAGCCAAGATAGTGGTACTGCTCAATTAAACTGTTAAAGAGTGGCTCGAGCTTTGTTCTTCGCACCTGCCTCATTTGAATTGGCTGAAGTTCTTTCACTGTGGAGAGGATTGGGGCTTGATCTATTTCGGGTTTTTTAATTTTTTGTTTGGATTGTCGTCCACCTGTGGATGGTTGTCTTCTGGGGGGAAGTTCAATGTGTCCTTCTCGGTGGAGTTTTAGCATAAGTCCTCGGCAAACCCCATCCTTTAAAACGCCATTGGGCTGAATCCAATTCCATTCACGGCATACCCTTATGGATAAAGCTCTGCGACTTTCCTTAGGATTGTCATCGATGATTGCGGTGAGAAAATTCACCTCCTCGGATGTGATGACGCGGTTGCGGTAGGTAAAGAGTTTGGTTGCGGTCATACTGACATCATGGGATAAAAATACAGTACTTAGGTCAAGTGGATGTAGCGCCTTTTTGTTCCACAAGTTGGGGTAAAGGTAAAATTAAATTTTTACCTGAATTGCGATCATTGAGATATTGCCAGAAAGATATGCCGAGTTTTCTGCAAGTTTTCTTTAAGCTTACAAAGGTGTCTCTACATTGACGGCCTGTTTTGCTGCGAGTGGATCCGCTGACTTTACGTTTTTTGACATATTCGCGAATATCATTTTCGCTTAAGTTATTATGTAGAGGTATTTCCGGTCTGTCGAGTACCAAAAGAAGTTCAGCTTTATTGTCGTGAAGACGTTGCAGGGCGAGATTAAGGAGCTGGAAATTTGTCTGCTGGGTAAAAATTGTATCAAATTTTTCTTGTAGCCGAATTTTATCCTTTTCATCCGGCGATACCTTATACAATTTTAACTCATCGTAGAATTCCCAGACCTGTTCCCGAACGTCTTCAAGAGTTTTTTGTTTTACAGTGCTTGGGACAATGAGCTTTGCCAGGGTTCGTTCTGCATGAATCCAGCAAAGAGCATGGTTATGTATATTAAATTGCCCCGCATCATCGCTGACGATGACCAGGCTCTTTGGGATTTGAGACAGCACACTGCCAAAAAGAGCACCTTCCGTGGTAATTTTCACATGACGAGGTGTAGTGATACCAAGGCTCTCAAGGTGATCTTGCCATTGTTCATCGTCACTAAACTTTTTAACTGAATGGTTCTCTAAAAGCGTTAAGGGTGATTTGGGTAACCGTTCACCGATCATATATTGAAAAGCATTATCGTTGATAATGTAATCAGTTTTGTCGGCACGAAGGAGTTTAAGAAAATTAATTCTGCTCTTACTGTCAGTGCTTGAAAAATATGCAAAGAACTCGTTACCAATGTGTGTGCAGTAACCGTTTTTACCATTATGGCGTGCACCTGTATCATCCACATTTATATAAGCGGAAGAGTTCAGGCCAGCTGCCAGGATGCCGTCTTTTTCAGCATGAAACTGCTCTTTGTTTTCGATAAGAATTCTATTGACCTGGCAATAAGAGATATCCACACCCCATTCATGGAGTTGTTCAAGAATAAGGGGTTGAGTGACATGGCAGTGGTGATATTGATAGAGAATAAAGCTCCTAAGAGTATTGCCAAAATGACCATCAATTTCAGGAGGCAATTTCCCAGCAACAATTTTGCCATCAGGGGTCTGCCACTGCTCGAGGAAATAGCGGATGTTGAATGCTGAGATTCGAAGGCTTTGTACTGTATACGGTTTTAATCCCTTGAAAGTTGAACCGACCGGAACAGAGTCAGGTGCGACACGTTCCTCTTTGTGGATTGTCAGTTCTACTGTTTTCTTTCTCTTTTTGGGTTTTGTTCCTTTTTCAGGAGAGTTTTTTGCGGTATCTTTGGAGAGCTTAGTTGGTCTGATTTTTGGTTTGGGCTTTTGGTTCTTGAGACGGGCAATTTCGTCTCTTAGAATCTGATTTTGTTCTTTAAGAGCAAGGATAATTTCGAACTGCTGTTCAAACAGTTCCAAAAGCAAGATTATGGTTGGATTTCCCCTGTCTTCTTCTGAAAGATTTTTTACGATTTGATCCAATATGCTTTTCATATTTGCATGATACAGAATCAAACACTAGAACGCACGGGTTTTTTTATTTTACCACCAGTTTTGGAGTAGTTACATTTTCTTGCTGATATTTAAAGCAATATTTCGCGGCATCTTACGAAGTGCTTTGTCTGCTTTTTTGCTAAAAATTATTTTATACATTGTACCATATTAA
>CAXMTO010000007.1:0-4426 GCA_964196355.1 uncultured Myxococcota bacterium | reverse complement strand
GAAGCACTATTGGCCAATGCCATGCAGAAAGGCGATACGTTTACAGTCAGAGAAAAACCCCACACCTGGGGGGGAAACCATTACCTTCTCCATATTCGACCATGAACCGCGAAGACAGCAACCAACTGCGAAGGAGACATTGATGAACGGAAAGCAACAGGAATGGATGGTATTGGCTGTCACCGCACTCCTTATCATCTGCCTTAGTGGAATAGCAGTTGCGGAAACCGAGGGACTGGGCTGGCAGAAACGATACCCGGAAAAACCTTATTTTCTCCCGGTCCCAGACTCGAAAACCCCAAACCAGGGTGAAATCAATGTAGAAGAGTATTATTTCAAAACCTACCAAGAATCACCTTTCGTGTTGGGTGGCGACGGTCATGGCAAGCGGGCCTGGACCCTCAAGGATGGCAGATTGAACTCCGGTACTCAGGGGAGTGTCCTTGAACTGAACTACGGTTATAAAAATAACCCCCACCATGATTATCGAACCTTGGAAACCTTTGGCACCTTTACGGTGACACATCCACTCACCGGTATGTCATTGTTCATGGTTCGGCTGGGCCAGTATGTTGTGGGGAGGAATAACGACGGTAGTCCGCAGCTTGGGGTCCGCCCCATACCGGTTGATGATAAAAACGATAACGGCCACCAAATCATGGATGCCTTTCTGCGGAAAAAGATGCGGTTGTCCGCGGATGATTATATTTTTGCACCGATCTTTTACTACCACCCGGAAATATACCTTGGCTCCATGCAGGAATTGAACAAATCAGAAATGCACCGCATGGAAGACGGTATCACCCACATGGGTGCCTATATCGGTCAGGGGCGTACCCGTAATTCTCCCCAAGACTATAACGAAATGAAGTGGGTAGTTACGAACGAGATAAAAGGTTATCCAGCGCAAGTGGCGCAGGTCAATTATGACGGAGTATCCTCCATTGAGTTCAACAAAAACGCCTACATACCCATGCGGCTGCTGAATGAGGGCAACAAGGGTGTCCGATTCACCCGGCTTGAATACCAGCGGGATTATTACAATGCTAATAACTTGAAGGAAATTTTCGATTTTTACCGAGCCTGGCTTGACCCAGAGTGGATTCGGGCTGATACTGATGATGGTGTGCCGTTTTATCAAATCATCATGAAAGATCTCAAACACGACACATATTGCTCTGAACATATTACCATGGTGCTGAATGTCGCATTAAACTTGGTGCAGACCGAAGCCGGATATATCGCCACCTTTGGCCGAGACATTGAACAGCCAGATCTGGGAGCCGCCAAGCAGTTGGACGGTGTCAACAAGGGAGGCGAATGGTTCTGGAAGAGAGCGCAGACTGTCTGGAAACAGTTGGCGGACAATGAGCCTTTTCCCCAGGTTGATGACGCGGTGATGATACCCCTCTGGTCCCGACCGGGTCATGTGCATACTGAGAATAAAAAAGTCGGCCGCCGGAGGCTTTTTGGAGGCGAGCGTCGGACGCTTGTTGCCGGAGAACCCATCAAACCGGGAGAGGCGCCGCTTGTCACCTACCCTGGGGTCAGCATGGCCTGGGCACCCATGACTCTTGTAGATATAATTTCCGATTTCATGGCGGTTTACGCCCGCTGGGACATAATCGGGCCCGAATTTTCCATAAAGGCGCTGGAGGGATTTGAGGAGCAGGTCGCTGACCGGCTTGAATGGAAAAACGAAAATGTCCACTATGATTACCAGAAAATCATAAAACCTTTTGTCGAACTGATCGTCAAATACGCCACCATGAGCAAAGAACAGAACATCCCACCTGCTGAGGCTTATAATCAGTTCCGTCTGGCCGCATCTGTTGAAATGGAAAAACTCAAGAACTCCTCGGATTACAACATAGGTTCGGATACCTTCTGGTTCTATTCGCCTCCGCCGGTTATCAATCGCATCATCCAGGGATTGCATCGCCGCAACCGTTATGTATCGTTTGAAATAATTGCCACAGCCTTTACACGGGAGCATCTGCAGGAGACGGTTAGTACTGCTAGCCCCTTTTGACTCTGCTCACCCATGAACATTTCTGAAATTTTATAAATGTTATTAAAAAGATGGTGGTATCTGTTGCCTGCTCAGGCAGTTAGGAAGCGACCCAGGTGATGGGCGGTGAAGACTCGTGAATGCACTGGCAAAGATGCTAATTTTCTTCTATAAAAGCAATAATATAGCCCGGGCAGATGCGGGGCTTTTCTTTCTGGGTAAACGTTTCAAGGGTGACGATCATAAGTCCCACAGCGGCGGACCGGGTCGGAATCCACTGGACTGCTATCAAACCTAGAGACGATCTTTCGCAGGATCGATCCTCTGGCCAATACTATTTTCGCAGTGTGTCGATGCAGGATACTCTGTTATTTCCTTTACGACCCCCTCAGGGATAGAAGAAAGTATCGGATATGCACCCCGGGCCACCATTTGTTCATTTTGGTAATCGGTGAGTTGGCTAAAATTGTCTGACACATCACCGTGGTCCTCACTGTCAATGGGAAAGCCGCGGACCGGTTCAGCGCAGGAAAAATTAAACGCCGCCAACCGGATTCGCCGTATCAGGTGATTTTTTGCGGTGCGGAAATGAATTTCCTGACTGGCCAGATCATAGACAATCTGCCATTGGGTGTAGCCCGGTGTCTGTACCGCATCAAGGACGCTGAACGCAAAGCCTATGGGCTCGCTAACGGCAACTGGTCGATCATCTGCGGCCAGCATGCTCATGGTGATCACAAAACGATCAAGAGATCTTTTGCCTTCCGGTATGGAAAGGTTACCGCTGAACCCGGTGAATTTCTTCAGGTAGAGACGGGATTGGGAAAGCGTGTTGTTGGTGATAGCCAATATGTCTTCATTAATCACCAGCTTGCCGCCTATATAGGAAAAAGACGCGCTATGGTTCTGCTGATCCACAGCCATATAATGCACCTTGGCATACAAACCGGCAATCCGTATTTCATCAGCATGGGCAATCATTTCTTTGACAGAGGCATAGTTGTCCAACTGAAACTGTATCCATTGAAGTTCATTGAGGCTCGGCCGCGCATCCGGTCCAGGGTACTCTGCGTCGAAATGCCAGAGAATCTCCACCGCCAGTCCCGCTTCGTTCATCCCGCCGACAGGAAATTCCCTACCGTACTGATTAAAGGTGACGCTGCCGTATTGTACAGTCCAGGTCGGTGGCCGATCTGTTGCCTCAAGGGCCAGGCCGATTTTTTTCATTCCGCGCTGGTTGACCACCACCATGCCGTGCCCCAAATCCCAATCATAGCTCTTCCCCATGACCGGTCGCTTGTCATCCGGCACAAGAAAGCTGGTGCAGGCGATGGCTGTTGAACAAAGAATTGAGATCTGCAGCAGCACCGCCAAAAGAAGCATGAGTTTTTTCAACGTATCATCCTTAATTATTGATCGATCTATTCTCGTTGCTGGAGTAGAGAATCGGCTCTTAACTTCACATCTTCAGAAACCATTTTACTCTGGCCGATCAGAACATTCAACCCCTCAAAATGATTATCACAGCATCTATGGCAGCCTTCAATTCATTATAATCGTAATATTCTTTGAATACCTCGCGGATTAAACCATGGCAGCCAATAATTATTGTGGAGAAATGGCGCTGGTGATCGATATAGGCCACCACCGAATAGTTGCTCTCTGCCTTCTCGCTGAATTAGGTGTTTTTCGGCACTAAACCTTCTCTGTTGCACTTGCAACTTGAATCCGCGTTTCGTTACAACTTAGAGCAGTTCTTGAACACTGAAGATAATATTCAAAATGCTTCAATTAAGCAGGCAATAAAAGTTGCGATGTCTGCTGATATGTCTGGCATTGTCAAGTAGAAAAGACCTATCCATTGCCCCCTGTTTTATCGGGGATTTTCCATTTCATTTGAAGACATAAGAATTTAAGGTTGCTGCTATACATGTTGAGTTGTGAATGGTTCTTAAAAGTGCAAGATGTACGGTGGTTATGTTGACTCTATTTGCGTGCAATAAAAGTCAAGATACCTATATTAAATCGTCACCATCATCATTGTCCTTTTTATCTCGCTGCTCCTTCTCATCCAGCGCTTCTTCATAAACCTGCCCCAATATCCCTCCTAAAATAAATACCTCTCGAAAACCAAAGGCCGATTCAGGATCCTCTGATTCAGGGGCAAAAGGCTCATCATTTTCTGTCTCCAATTCATCAAGCTCTGGTTCGAACTCTTCTTCAAACATATCCTCTGAAAAATCATCGTCGACACCGTCGTAATCGTCGTAACCATCAAAATCGAAATCATCATTAAAACACATAATACACCTCCTAGTACCAACACTCGGTACATATGATTTTAAATTCTTTACCATTGCGGATGGTCACGTCATTGCCGAGAATTTCACCGAAAGTTACGTGATGCCCGCAGTC
>CAXMTO010000006.1:0-9267 GCA_964196355.1 uncultured Myxococcota bacterium | reverse complement strand
GCTCTTGAAAATAGTTTGGGACCCCTGCTGGCAATTAAAGGGTTGGCAGAAACCGGACAACTGGATCGTCTTCAGGGGATCTGTTTTACCGGCCTAAAAGGCTGCGGTGATCTTGCCATGAGTTTAGGGCTTGCCTATCTGGGATGTCGCGTCACTGTGGCCTCTCCGATTCCGATTCAGGGAAGTCAGACGGTTAGTGATACAATGGCAGAGATAGTTCAGGCTAATGGCGGTCGGCTGGACCACTATGATCATATAGCGCAAACCAAAGAGATCGTAGAGTGGTTCAAAGATTCTTAGCGGTGGCAGGGTTTAGAAAAAATTTATGGGAATTAAGGGAGTTGCCTAGTGGATTGCGTTATTATCGGTGGCGGGGTTGCAGGCATGCAGGCTGCGCTAACCTTTCGTCGGCAGTGGCCGGAAAAAACCATTACGCTCGTGGATACAGAAAAAGAGATTGGTTATTATCGCACGTTGCTGCCCCAGTTCATGAATCAGACAATGACCGAAAAAAAACTTTTTTTCTGGGGACTGCAGGACGATCCCATGTTGAATGTGGTCTCAGGGGTAAGAGTTGAATCGATCGACCGAAAAAACAGGTGTCTTTTTCTCGATAACCAGGAAAAAATTCATTATCAGCGCTTGCTGATTGCCTCCGGTGGGAGACCTATTGTCCCCAGTGTCTGTGCTCCAGAAAGGTGCAGTGGTGTTTTTCCGGTGAGAAGCCTGACAGTGGCAAGGGAGGCACGTGCATGGCTGCCTCGTCATCCTGAGGTTGTGGTGGTGGGCGGAGGGCTGGTTGGTGTTAAAACCGCAGCCCATCTTGCCGGCCACAATTTTTCTGTCACCCTGATTGAAAAAGAAAATCACCTGCTGCCCCAGGCTTTGTCCGCCGCCGCGTCAGGCCTGATCGAGGCACACCTGGAGCAAAAAAAAATTCGTCTGCTGCTCGGGAGTACGGTGGAAGACGTGCAAGTCTCGGATGGGGCGATAAGTGCAGTTCAGGCAAATGGCCAGTGGTTGCCCTGCCAGACCCTGTTTATTGCAGCCGGTTCACTGCCTGAACTCGGACTCCTGGGAGATTCGGATCTGCTTCAAGACGGTCGTCTGGAGGTAACACCTGCCCTGCAGACCCGTGATAAAAATATTTTTGCTGCAGGGGACGTGGTTACCATCGTTCGAGACGATCACTTTACCCCCTGGACATGGCCCCAGGCCGTTACCCAGGGAAAACTTGCGGCGGGAAATATCTATTCGTCTTCGCTCAAACCATTGAACTGTCTCTCCCGGGTGAACTGCATGAACCTGAATGGGTTGTCTCTGGTAGTTCTGGGGGTGCCGGTTTCCGGAGCCCAGACCAGTGTTTATTCAAGGCGAGAAGCAGGAATCTATCGGGAACTCTTTCATCAGGATGGAAAAATTGTCGGTGGAGCGCTGATTGGTGATATTTCTAATGGTGGCAGGCTGCACGGAATTATGAATATCGGTGAAAGAATGGAAACTGATGTTGAAGAATTATTGAAGCCGCGGATAGATACTTTTTTAAAAAATTCCCCAAGTTGCACCAAATATACTAGGCGGGCGTCAGTACTGCTGCATCGAGGAGTTTAACAGATGATCATATATAAAGAGACCTGTGTAGGGTGTGGACGCTGTCAACCTTATTGTCCGGCCGGAGCCATTTTCTATGAAGACAACAGGAGCGCCATTGATCAGGAAGCATGTTATGAATGCGGGACCTGTCTGCGGAGTGAAGTCTGTCCGGTCGACGCGATCATTGAACCCCCTCATGTTTATGAGTACCCGCGTGCATTGCGCAAGTATTTCAGTGATCCCACCTCGACCCATGCGGTAACCGGGATCCAGGGCCGGGGGACAGAGGAGTCTAAAACCAATGATGTGACTCTGCGATGTCCCCCGGGAAATGTTGGGGTGGCCATTGAGATTGGGCGCCCTACCCTGGGAATGGGGTTACGAGACATTCAGAAGATTACCCGCGCACTTGCTCAGAGCGGAGAATATGAAATTGAACCGAATAATCCGATACATTCCATGATTTTGAATCATGAAACGGGTGATCTGAAACCGGAACTGCTCGATGAAAAGGTGCTAAGTGCTATCATTGAAATGCAGTTTGAAAAAGAGAGGCTGCCTGGGATTTTACAGACAATAAAAAAAGTGATCCCTCAACTGGACTCCGTTTTTACGCTGGATGTGGTGACTATGCTTGACGAGGGCTTATCGATACCACAGGATGTTCTGGATGTCATCAAATCAGAGGGTTTTGCGTGGCGACCCAATGCGAAGATAAACATGGGCCTCGGCCAGGTTACTGAATAGGAAAGAGATATGACACATAGCTTACATCGGGAAGGAAAGATTGAATCACTGGAGAAGGATTATGCGGTTTTTATATATCCGGCGCGGGGATACAATTACAAGGGCTCTGTCCCCAGGGTGCGTCGTCTGGTAGAGATTGTATATCAGGTGGGGCCAGCCAACATGATAGCCACCACCCTCAGAAAGAACCTCTACAGCGATGTTGAGCCGGACGCAGTGCTGGACTCCATCAAAGAAGGATGCAGGGTGTTTACTGTATTTAACAGCAGGGATAAAATCAGAGCCCTGCTGAAACGTTTTAAAGAAGCTGACCAGGGGATTTCTATCGTGGTCAGTGGTCTGATTGACAGGGTGCGTGATATTGCTTCCGAGGTGGGAATCAGCCCGCATACCATAAATTTGTCCCTTGGAATTCATGGGGGCACTGAGAAATTGCCGCCGGCAGATATACGCCAGTTCACCACCATGTGCGGCCATGCAATGATATCGCCTAAGCTGGTTCAGGATGTCATTCGTAAGGTTAAAACCGGGAAGACAGATACCTGGGCGGGGAGTCTGACGCTTGCCAATCCATGCGCCTGCGGAATTTACAACCCCCACCGTTCTCAGGAAATGCTTGAGGATTTATCGCCTTTATATACCGTTTCACGCTGGTAATTATCATATGTGAAAATGGAGAAGCGGCCGGGACGGAATTCGACTCAGCCGCACATTCACTAAAATTTTTAGAAAGGTAAAGAAAGTGCCTGTTATTGATAAAGAAATATGTACCGGCTGTCGGACATGTCAGACATACTGTACTGTGGACGCGATTATGTTTGCAGACAGGAAGTGTCACATTGATTCTGATTTATGTACTGAATGTTATGTCTGTCTGAGGATGAAGGTCTGCCCGGAAGATGCAATTGTCGCAGAAGATCTGGTTGGTTTTTATAAACAGTTCCAGCATGTGATCAGTGATCCGGTAGAGAACCACGGAATTACCGGAGTTACCGGTAGGGGGACTGAAGAGGTTAAAACCAACGATGTCTCAGGACGGGTAAAAAAAGGACAGGTTGGTTTTTCTATCGACATGGGGCGGCCAGGCATGGGCGTGTATCTCCGGGATGCTGAAAAAGTAGCCATGGCGTGCGCTGAAGCAGGATTTCAACTGGCGCCCAAGGAAGAATCTCCTCTGGCAGCTCTGATGCCTGATTATCGCAAGGGAAAACTGGTTGAAGAATGCCTTGATTATCGCCTGCTCTCAGTGATCATCGAAGGCAAGTGTGATGAAGATAAAGCGAAAGACGTGCTCAGGGCTCTTTTAAAAGTTGAGAAAGAAATTGATACAGTGTTCTCCCTCGGACTGATCAGTCGTGTGGATGAAAATGGCGAATGCAGGGCACTTGGATTTTTGGATGAACTTGGCATTCCGCAGCCGCACCGAGGGAAAGTCAATCCCGGTCTGGGAAAACCCTTGTCAACAGCCTAACACCGGTAAACGGTAAAACATCCTGCACTCTTTACCGTACTCGCTTGAGGGGTATAAGTACCTTGAAGGTGTTTTTAACATTATGATTTCAAAAATGAATATTTATTTTCTGTCATAATAAACAAGAGTTTAAGAGTAAGGTACTAACCCGTAAAAACTGGCGAACAGGCTGAAGGGGAAGGGGTATTGAATCGGGTGACAGAATTTCAGGAATAAGGCATTTACATACAGGAGATTGACAATGACACATTCGCTACACCGTTCGGGCGATATTGATTCACAGAAAGAAGATTTTGTCTGGTTTATGTATCAGACCAAGGGAGTCAATGATATCGATATAAAACCCAAGGCACTTGAGTTTATAGATATTGCAGAGGCTGTTGGTTCTGAAAACTGGGGGGATGTGAAGACCGGGCCCAAACTCAAATATCCAATTGAAGAAATTAAAGACAATTTGTCCGACAACTCCCGTATTCGGGGTATATTCACAAAAAAATCACAGGTAGTCGAATTTTTAAAACGGGTCAAAGAAAAAGATCTTGGAATGTCGGTAATCGTTACCGGGGTTCTGTCAGAAGTGATCCCCGCATGTAAAGAGGCGGGTGTTACGCCGCACTCCATAAATTATTCTTTAGGTGTCTGGGGTAAAAAAGATAATCTGCCCAGTGATACAACCCTTGCAATTACGACAATGTGCGGTCATCATATGATCCCTCCAAAATTTGTTGATCATGTGATGAGGGGTGTAAAAAAGGAAAAATTTACGCCAGAAGAAGGAGCCAAGAAGTTGGCAGAGTTTTGCTACTGCGGCATATTTAATCATGTCAGGTGTGCTGATATCATTAAGGACCAGGAGGGAACACAGTTAAAAGAGGATGAGTGAGTCAAGCAGTGACTTCCCCGCTTGTTCCAGCTATGAACAAAAGGAGCGGTAGATGAAAATCGGTTTTATTGGCTTTGGAGGGGCAGCTTATGGACTTGCCAAGGGCTTGCGGCAGGAAGGGCTGACAGAGATGTACTATTTTGATTCGCTTTGGGAAACGCCTCCAAACTGCGATGTGATACTCCGGCATGCAACAGAAACAGACACTGTTTTCAAGGAAAGTATAAAAGCATTGATTGAGGAGGTTGAGATCGTCATTTCCTGCGTAACCGGCTCAGTTGCTTTACCGGTTGCCAGGCAGGCCTCGTCCTATCTCGAAAAACGCCATTTGTTCGTAGATGTGAATACCGCGTCGCCAAAGACTATGGAGGCGGTGGGTAATGCCGTTAGAGAGAGCGGAGCTGGCTTTGCCGATGTGGCCATGTTGGGCGGCATTCCGGCTTTTTTGCATCGTGTGCCCTCTCTTGCCTCCGGCAATGGTGCTAAACGTTTCAAGAAGGCAATGGATCCTTATGGGATGGATATTACCGTTGTCGGTGAAATCCCTGGTCAGGCATCTGCCATAAAGATGTTTCGCAGTGTCTTTATGAAAGGGTTTCTTGCCTTATTGATGGAAATGCTGAATGGTACCCATCGATATGGAGTTGACTCTGTGGTTTTGGAGTCGATTGCGAAGACCATGGAAAAGAAATCGTTCCTTGAAACCGTGCGGATGCAGATGGGCAAAGGTGTGATCAACGCTGAACGAATGTCCCATGAAATGGAAGAGGTTATCGAAACCTATACAGAAATGGCGCTTCCATCTGTTATGTCTTCGGCCACCAGGGAAAAACTGGAATGGTGCAGCCAGATGAAATTTAGTGACCACTTTGGTGGTGAGATGCCTGATTCATTAAATGAAATACTTGATGTCATGGACGAAAGAACCCGGTAAAATAGTTTGCTATTGCTGTGGTGATGATTGACACTTTAATTTAGAAAAAAGGACACGATTAGAGATGAAGAATGAAAAGATGAAAGGCGTAACAACACCAATACTGACGCCATTTAACGACGATCTGAGCTTTGCTCCCGATCTGTATATCAGTCAGGCAGCATGGCTGCTTGAACAGGGGATACACTATGTTTCTCCGTTCGGTACTACAGGTGAAGCACTGAGCATGTCGATTGCTGAACGATTGACTGCAGTGGACCAGCTCATTGACGGAGGCATTGACCCATCGGTGCTGATGCCCGGAACCGGGGTCTGCAACATAGAAGAGACTGTCACCCTTTGCAAGCATGCGGTGGATCGTGGTTGTGCCGCGGTTATGACTCTACCTCCATTTTTTTACAAAAATGCCAGTGACGATGGTTTATATGCCTATTTTGTATGGCTGATTGAGTCAGTGAACAGTAACGATCTGAAGATTTGCCTGTATCATATTCCGCCAATGGCTGGAATAGGCTTTACTCCGGAACTGGCCGGCCGCCTGGCTCGTGATTTTCCCGATGTAATAGTGGCTTATAAGGACAGTTCGGGAGACTTCGAAAACACCAAGAAGGTTATCGCAGCTGCTCCTGATATCGCTGTATTTCCGGGGTCGGAAAAATTCTTGCGACAGGGCATGGAAAATGGCGGTATGGGCTGTATTTCCGCAACCTGTAATATCAACCCGGCAGGGATTCGCCTTGTATACGATGTGATGACCGGGGCAAAAGAGGGTAACCGCGATGATGTTAACAACGAGATGGTAGCTTTCCGAAAGACCGTTGAGGGATATTTTCCGATTCCAGCAATGAAAGGTATGCTTGCAGAAATACGAGGTGATGAGCGGTGGCGCAATGTGCGTCCACCTATCCTGCCTGCCAGCAAGGAAAAGACGGAGGAGTTGCTCGGACTGCTGGGAGGAAGCTTAAATATTTAGCACCTTAGAAGTTTTTTCCCTGTTTTAAAGAACTAACACCCCACAAGGGGATATAAGTACCATGGTGATGGGGTGTTGGGTAGTTACAAGCTCTGAATTCTCGTCTTTGCGGAAATGATCTCGTAAAAAGGTCATTCGAAGCCTTAGCTGGCTAAGTCGAAAAGTTCGATATACAGGTAAGCGACGGCTCCGAGGCGTAGTGTTTTTATCAGGCCCTTAGCTATACATGCGGTATGTTGAGGTTCTGCTAAAAACCTACAACGAAGGAGATCGAAATTTTTACGACGCAATCATACATGATTATTAAAAGTTTTCTTTGAAGGGGAATACATAGTGAAGACAGTGAAAATCATTCTATGCGGTTGCGGCGGCGTTGGCAAAGAATTTTTGCAGTTAGTTGCAGACCGCAGCGAAGAACTTAAAGACAAGTATGGGCTGGAGTTGATCGTTCTTGCTGCAGTAGACTATCTTGGTGCGGCTATTTCAGACAAAGGCCTGCCACTTGCAGAACTTGTCGACTTCCTGAAGCAGGGCAATCAGGTACAAACCTTTCCAACCTATGGTAAAGATGGGCTTTCAGGAGTAGAGGTTATAGCTCAAATGGATGGTGATGTCATGGTGGAAGCCACACCTACTGATCTTATCGATGGTGGCCGAGGCAAGGATCATGTGTTTGCTGCTATCGACCGAGGCATGGAAATTGTCAGTGCGAATAAGGGTCCTTTTGTCCTGTTTTATGATGAAGTATTTCGAAAGGCCCGGGAAAAAGGTTGTGGTCTACACATCAGTGCAGCTGCGGCTGCTGCCCTGCCCACCCTTGATGTTGGTCTGACTTGCCTGGCAGGGGCACGGGTAAGCTCTGCCGAGGGTATCCTGAACGGCACGACAAATTACATCCTCTCTGAAATGCGAAACAAAAATACCGCCTATGATGTCGCATTAAAAGCTGCCCAGGAACTTGGTATCGCCGAGACTGACCCCAGCTACGATGTCGAGGGAAAAGACACTGCCAACAAAACGATTCTTATCGCCAATAGTGTGTTCGGCAAAACCTTCGGTCTTGCTGACATCACTGTTGAAGGTATTACAAAGGTGACTCCTGAAGAGATTGAAAATGCCACTCAAAACGGCAAGGTTATCAAGCTGATCGGCACCGCTGAAATGGTTGAGGGGAATGTACAGCTGAGTGTCGGCCCCAAGGTAATCGATGAAGCACACCCCCTTGCACTGGTGAACGGATCAGAAAAGGCTATCACCTATATGACCGATACCATGGGCAGTATAACCGTTATGGGAGGCAAGAGCTCCCCCATTGGTGCTGCTGCTGCTGTGCTGAAAGACCTGATCAATGCCTACAGGTAAGGGATTCTATTTTTAAAAGACACGGTTGGATTATTTTGTCGTAATGACGCGTAGATTTTGCGCATGACATTCAATAGATGGTGAGTGCTGATGGCTTTTTTCAAGTTACTGACGGGTGGACACATTTATGGCCCAGATGATTTGGGACAACAAAATATTCTGATTGCTGGAGACCGAATTGCTGCTATCGGCAGGGAACTTGATCTCCCTGAGAATTTAGAAGTCGATCGGATTTCTGTTACGGGAAAAAATATTACTCCTGGATTTATTGATATGCACGTACATATCACTGGTGGTGGTGGAGAGGCAGGCCCTGCCTCAAGATTACCAGAAATCAATGTGTGTGCAATTTTATCTGCGGGGGTCACCACATTACTTGGTGTCCTGGGTACGGACGCTGTTAGCCGCAGTACAGAAACACTTTTGGCAAAAGCTCAAGGATTGGAACAGGAAGGGATAACCGCTTATATCCTTTCCGGGTCGTATATATTTCCCAACCCTTCAACCGTGACCGGTTCGCTGCAAAAAGATATTGCGCTGATTCCCCACATTTTAGGCGTAGGAGAGCTCGCCATAAGTGATCATCGTGGTCCCCACGCAACATTTGAAGAATTTCTTCGTGTGATTTCAGATGCGCGTGTCGGGGGGCTGATCGGAGGAAAACCTGGTCTCGCGGTACTCCATATGGGTGGAGGAGATGAGCGTATGGCCAAGCTTTTCCGTCTGGTTGCTGAAACAGAGATCCCCATTTTACAAATTTTGCCTACCCACGTGACACGAGATGAAGCCCTTTTTGATGATGCGATTAAATTTGCATTACTGGGGGGGAATATCGATATAACGGCTCATCCAGCTGATTTTTTACCCAAAATTTCCCTTGCCAGTGCATTAGACAGGTTGCAGTCAAAGAATATCTCGCTTGATCAGGTCACCGTGAGTTCAGATGCCAATGGAAGTTTGCCTCGCTTTGACAAAAACAAGAAACTTATCGGTATGCAGGCGGCTGCAATTGATTCGCTGACTCTTGAGTACCAGCGGCTGGTTGGCGACGGTTGCCTGCCGGCCCATGAAGCACTGAGATTATTTACCTGCAACCCTGCCGCCCGACTGGGCCTCAAAGGTGAAAAGGGTGTAATTGCTTCGGCTGCCTGTGCAGATATTGTGGTGTTCGACGATAACTGGCAGGTTGATACTGTTTTGGCCAAAGGTGAGATTTATGTGCAGGATGGCAAACTGATCAAGGGAGGATTTTTTGAAAATCATTAGTACCTTACTACTGAAACCCTGTCATAAAAAACAAGAAA
>CAXMTO010000005.1:0-8669 GCA_964196355.1 uncultured Myxococcota bacterium | reverse complement strand
CTAGCCCGGATTTCTCACCAGCAAAGATGATTACATATTCAAGAAGCACCCCAGTGAACTATAGTAGTCTATGTTTGCTAGGGTAGCGACGCTGCAGGTAAGCGAACGCAGTGAGACTCCGGATGTGATCATATTTGCTGGCCTTTGGTGAACATTGTGTAAAATTTCTCGTCAAATCAAACGAGTGGCAAGCTGTTACAATGAAAACACTTTCAGAAAATTGACACAATGTTCATGAGAAATGCGGGCTAGGTAAGGTTGTACTTCCTCTTTATGCTCCTGTGCCGGAACACCAGTGTTGAAGCTGCCGTGAACATTGCTACCGCTCCAATAATGATTGCCAGCCGCATCCAGGGCATATTCGCATCCTGACGTAATTGGACCAGATATATAAGGGTCCTGATCCACTCAATTGCAGCAAGGACCATCAGTGTCTGTATTGTACGTATACTCCAGGGGCGGGTAAAGTACAGTAAACCTGGGACAAGAACGCAAGCTATTGCTAAAATTTGAAGCCCTGCTCTTTGAAAGTGTGCGGCTATTAGCAGAAAACTGAAAAATACAGGAAACAGACGAACCAAACTCATAAGGGCTCCAGAATTCATGACAAGGTTATTTTTTCGGATAGGCTCTTCAGAGTGCCATGCTGTCTAAAGATTTCTCATAATGGCCTGACAGGAAAAACATTCAACAAAACACCTTGTCATAACAACGAATATGCTTTTTTTATTAGATCAAAACCGTATATTTTCTCAAGTCGTAAAACAATAAAATGAGCACGAGCCATGCTTTGAAAATGGTCTATAAACAGTGTGTTGATAATTGCACCACCAGCGGCACCTATTACAGGAATCGCCTGTGCTGCCATTTTCTCTGAAACCTGAATGCCAAATCGGGTAGAAATTTGTGCAATGAGTTTCACAAGTGCAGGAGAATTCTTTTCGATCAACCTCGTCTTTGCGACATACTGTGCAGCATCGGTTACAGATTTCGCAAGCCCGGCGCGGATTGCAAAATATCCTGTCTCTACCGCATCATCATCTCTGCCCGGTCCTCCCAAAGAAAAAACTTCAATACATGCTATCTTCACCACGGGATCGGAAAGTAAATGATCTTCACTCCTGGCAATATCAGCTATAGAGCGCATCATAATAGTTGTTGAAATGGGAAGCTCCAGAGGCAAAGCAGGTAGACCGCAAAAACCGCCAACAGCGCCAGAACCAGCCGCCATTATTTTATGTAGAGTATTGGCGGGGATATCCCCCGCTCTCTTATTTCTCATTGTCAGGATTGCTGAATTGACTGCGATCTGTAACGCCTTTCTGGTACTGGATGAAACAATCTCACTCCAGTTCCCAGGAAGGAGGTCAAACCCTTTCTCGATAGGGACACCTAGAAAATTTGTGATCTTCGCGGCTAGACCCGGGTTCTCCATTAACGATTTTGCATATTTTAAATCTTCCAGATCTTTCGGCAGAATATCCATTGCTACTTACTCCTATTGAATGGCTTGATTGAACTTTTTCCAAACTTTATTGAGCTCATTATATCGACCTGAAACCACGGTTTTTCCAGCTGTTAACACCCAGCAGTAAACAGTGATTCTCTGATTTTTGGCACTGGTAACCTTATAGCAAAAGTGACGATGAGGTGTTTCTTCAACTTAGCACACGGCCAGATCTTATACAAACTGGCTTTTTTACCTCTCTCAATTGCTATCTCATGGATAACCAGAGTGAATAAAATGGGCTATAATCTCCATCCCCCCGACATCCATTAGCTGAAGTACTGTTGGCTGAAGTACTTGCTTATTTTAAGGATATGAGACAATATAACATTCAATCAAATTCGCTCCTGCCACCTCGGGCAGGTCTCTGCGGACTCCCCGGATTAACTGCCGGTTGTCGAGGGATTTTACAAATAAGGAATGTATACAATGATAAACGTGCTTGCATCGATACAAATCAAAGAAGGCCAATTATCAAAATTTATTGAAATTTTCAAATCCAATATTCCAAATGTACTTGAAGAAAAAGGATGTATTGAATACGTGCCAACCGTTGACACCCCAACAGGTTTACCTCCTCAGGAGTTGGACAAAAACAGTGTCACAATAATCGAAAAATGGAATACCCTGGAGGATCTACAGGCACATCTCACAGCACCGCATATGCTTGCATATAAAGAAAAGGTTAAGGATCTTGTCGAGAAACTGTCACTTAAAATACTGAAAGAAGCCTGAGCTGCTTCCCTTAAAAAGATGGACCCATATCGGTTTATGAAGTTATCTAAACTGTTGAATTAGCTACCTCATTAAGGCCTCTATTCATGCCACAACTGAAGAAAATAGTCTGCAATGGTCCTCAAGATTTTATGTCACATTTGAGATTGGATCATCTCACTTGGAGGGGACAGTTTTCTGAAAAATGGGGCTTTAGAGGCAGGCGGATTCTAGCTGGAAGCTGGTTCAAAAAGCATATCGTGAAACTACCGATTTTGCCTACACAGGGAAACCTTCTACACCATCTTCACTCACCGTGGATCAACAACGCAGAGAGGAATTACGGGCTCTTAATTATTTTCTTTTTTTAGCAGATCGTGTTGGTTTGCCAATTCCAGGAGATAGCCAAAATCTAAGACTTCCGGATACAGTTCAAGCCTCACCACAGTCTTTTGATCGGTGGCCTTGGCCAAGCATACTAGAAGTTCTCGCCATTGCGCAGCATCATGGAGTCCCTACACGTTTGTTGGACTTTTCACACGACCCTCTGATCGCAGCATTTTTTTCGGCTTATTTCGCCTGGAAGGATAGCCAACAAATGACACAAGATGTTGTCTCTTCAAAATACTTTGCGGTGTGGGCTGTTGATTTAAATCCGATAGCCGCTCTCCGAAGCCTCCTAATCTGGAAACTGCAATTCTTGATGCGCCACGGAGATCAGGGCTTAAAACACCCTCCGAACCACAAATCATCAAGCTGCTACTGAATTATGATCACGCCGCCGACATTCTTCGTCTGCTTTGGTATGAATTCTACCATCCTGCCAGGTTGATGCCGACTTACGATAATGTTGTAGCCACCTTGGAGTACCGCAGAGAACTTGAAGTTTAGTGCCTTACTCCAGAAACTCTGTAATAAAAAACAAGAAATCTAGATAGTGCATTGAAATTAGGAACTTAAAGTAATCGCCAAGGCACTTATACCCCCTTGTGGGGTGTTAGACACCTCCCGGCCGAACTGGAAAACTGTCCATCAGGAAATTTAACGTTATCCTCAAAATGATTTCACCTCGTATGCCTCTATCCCCGTTAAAAAATATGACATATATTGTCGTAATCAAAGAGGGTAAAGGCAAGTCGATTGAAAACCTCCAGAAGATCTATTTTTTCTTGTCCTTCAGGATATGATTGGAGATAACAATCCGCTGAATTTCAGAGGTGCCTTCATAAATAGTGAAGACCCGGGCATCACGGTA
The DNA here is from genome assembly GCA_964196355.1 of uncultured Myxococcota bacterium. Taxonomy (GTDB): domain Bacteria; phylum Desulfobacterota; class Desulfobulbia; order Desulfobulbales; family Desulfocapsaceae; genus Desulfomarina. Next base: position 5,193 of record CAXMTO010000005.1, on the reverse strand, counting down.
AAACCGTTCAACGGGATAATCCTTTGTAACTCCATATCCGCCGTGCATCTGGATGGCCTGAGCCGTCACCCGGTTGACCATTTCAGAGGCAAAAAGCTTGGCCATCGAAGCCTGGAGTGAAAAATTTTCACCCCTATCTTTCATCGCTGCCGCGGAAAGCATGAGCTGACGGGCTGCCTCGATGTTCACGGCCATGTCGGCAAAAATAAACCGGAGACCCTGGAATTTTGCAATCTTCTGTCCAAACTGTTTCCGCTTTTTGGCATATCCCACGGCCTCCTCCAACGCGGCCTGGGCCACACCCACAGATTGAGCGGCAATGCCTATTCGGCCGCTGTCCAGGGCGGTCATGGCCACCTTGAATCCCTCCCCTTCTTTCCCCAATATATTGTCTGAAGGAATTCGGCAGTTTTCAAACATGAGATCAACAGTATCTGATGCCCGCAAACCAATTTTGTCTTCTACATGGCCAACGCTCATACCGGTGGTGCCCTGGGGAACCAGGAATGCACTGAGTCCTTTATGACCTTTGATTTTATCGGTTTGAGCCGTAACGATCACAATGCCTCCATTTTTTCCTGAGGTAATAAATCGTTTGGTTCCGTTCAGTACGTATTCATCACCTTCCTTAACGGCGGTTGTCTCCTGGGCCACCGGATCGGACCCGGCCTCCGGTTCCGTGAGAGCAAAGGCGCCAATAATCTCCGCATCGGCAAGAGGTATTAGAAATTTTTCTTTCTGGTATTCAGTGCCATATCTCGTAATGCTCTCACATACTATAGAATTATGGACGGACATTATAACAGCAGTTGATGCACAGGATTTGGCAACTTCGCAGAGCGCAAGCACATAGCTCACAGCATCGGCCCCTTCACCATTATATTCTTCAGGGACGGTCATGCCCATAAGACCGAGTTCGGCCATCTTTCGTAAATTTTCTGCCGGAAATTCTTTGGTCTGGTCCCGCTCTGCAGCAGTAGCCGCAAGCACCTTTCGGGAGAACTCCCGTATCATGGTTTGCACCAGTTTTTGTTCTTTGGTCAGTTGGAGCGACATGTTATTCTCCCTAAAAAAATTCAGCGATAAGAGGTTGCTCAATAGCGGTCAAAATAAGAAACTACTTTACCTATCCTTTAAATTGCGGGGCGCGTTTTTCCAGAAAAGCCTTCATTCCTTCCTGCTGATCTTCGCTTGCAAAACAGATGCCGAACAGATCTGCCTCATGTGTGCACCCTCTGGCCAGATCCATTTCCATGCCGTTGTTAACCGCCTCTTTGCATAAGCGTACAGCAACCGGAGCTTTGGCAACAATCATGTCAGCAAGTGAGATACATTCTTCCAGCAGTTTGTCCTGGGCAATAACCCGGTTAACCAGCCCTATCCGACAGGCTTCTTCAGCATTTATCATTTTACCGGAAAAAAGCAGTTCATTTGCATGCCCCTTGCCAACCAGTCGCGGCAGTCTTTGTGTGCCGCCAAAACCGGGAAGAACTCCAAGATTAACTTCCGGCTGTCCAAACTTCGCATTTTCACTCGCCAGACGTATATCACACGCCAAAGCCATTTCACATCCACCACCCAGGGCAAAGCCGTTTATCGCAGCTATGACGGGTTGAGGCAGATTCTCAATCACATTCATTACCTCATGCCCAAGTCGTGCAAACTCACGTGCTTTGAGGGGTTCCAGCTCAGCCATAAAGGAGATATCAGCACCGGCGACAAACGCCTTTTTCCCACTCCCTGTAATGATCACTGCGTGAATTTCCTTACTCTTACCAATTTCCCCGAAACAATCGAGCATCTCTTTAAGAGTATCATAATTGAGGGCATTCAAGGCCGTTGGGCGGTTAATGGTTATGGTAGCAACGCCGCCTTCCACACTTTTTTCTATGTTATTCAATGGCATCAGTTCTCTCCAATTTTACTGTTTTTTTCGTTATCCCAAAGAAAATTTCCAGGCACAAAACCATTCCTGGGGATGCGCATCCGGAGGACAGCCGATACATTCTGTCTTAATTCGGCTGTCTATTGCCCTTGCAAAATAACTGTATTCAACCAGTCCGCCTGACTTGCATGGATAATCGTCCAGCCCTTTTCGTTTCCGAGCATTCTGGACACGACATTGATTCATCTGAAAGACAAAACTTTTTTCTTTTTCCTCGACGATTGACTGCACATTTATAGCCTCATATACTCTGAACCCAAGAGCCCGCTTCAGGCCTTCCAGTCCCGGACTTGCGTCCAGCCCAAGCAGCTGCTTTATTGCAGATGCCTCAAAAGGGGAAAACTGCGCCCAGCAGGAATCATTGCACCGTTTAGCCTCATCCATCCCCTCCGAGAATTCAATGGCCTGAAACCAGACACCGTCATTAACCAGCCAGTTTTTGGCAACTCGGTTTTTCAGGTTTTCCAATTTCTCGGGCTCCATCTCCAGTAAAGAAGATGGCACGCCGTTAATCATATCGAAACCCAGCAGAGAGCCAAGATGTTTCATCTGGATTTCATAGCTTTTTTTTGAGGCAGTGTGAAGGATTTCAAGTGCTTTTTCCATCCCCATCTGGTGTTTGACCTCAGAAAACCAGAGAGCATGGTGGATTATAGTCCTGTGAAAAAGATCGAGCACAAATTTCGCACTCTGTTCATGGTTTAAATCACTGGCTTTTTCTGCATCATCAAACATGTATTACCTCTCTTATGGGCGATTATCCTGTTATCGGCACCATGGTGATTTCATCGGAAATTTTCGTCAACGGTTCGAGTCCTTGCTCTGTTACAAGATGCGTATTCTCAATTCCTACAACACCTTTTCCGGGAAAGATCACTTTTGGCTCCAGCGCAATTATCATACCGGCTTCGAGCTCGAGTTTTTGTCCCGCGGCAATAAAGGGGAATTCATCAAGTTCAAGCCCGATACCATGGCCGGTGAACCGTACCCTCCTGTTCCCGACACCCATGAAATAGTCACCATATCCACTCTCTGATGCCATGGATACCATCATCTCATAGAGCTCACCGGTAATCACTCCAGGTTTCGCCTGCTTAACAGCCTCATTTTGAATTTCAAGCATTACCTGGTGTGCTGCCAGTAAATCAGATTGAAGCGCCCCGAGGGCAAAGATCCTTGCATGGTCGGAAAGATATCCATCCAGGGCGAATACATAATCGACGAGAATCGGTTCATCTGAGGTTATTTTTTTATACCCTGCCCCTTGCCCGACAAAATCACTCACCCCTTCCCCGCCGGTAGGTGAAGCGAGATAACTCGGTACCGCCGCTGCAGCCCCGGACATGAGGTGACCATAAAAAAGCTCGCTGCCCCACAATCGCATACGTACAATGCCCTGGTGCCCCATGCTCCGGGCATATGCCTCCACCTCTCCAGCCAGCTGGATTTCTGTTTTCCCGGGTTCCAGCAACTCGGAGACCTTCTCTGCAACCTTGTCAGATAAATGTGCCGCCTTACGAATTTTTCTTATTTCAAATTCAGATTTTACCGCGCGTACAAGCCGGATTTCCGGAGAAATGTCGACGATATTGCTCTGCCCGAATATTTTGGAATACAGAAAATAGAGGTTTACAGGAAGGACATCAAGCTCCATCCCCAGTTTCTTCGGGAAAACATACCCATATTCGGAGAGCACCAGAGGAATTTTTTTGACGCTGACGAGGGAAATGATGTCCGCGAGGGGCGATTCAACTTTTGCCCTGTCAAACTCTTTAAAAACCATAAGAAGGGCTTTACCTTCAGATGGTACATAGAGATATCCCTGTTGAGACGTGTTGGCAAAATAGAAGAGATCAGTCTTTTGCAGGATTAAGGTGCCATCCACCCTTCCGTCCTGCATTGCCTTCTGCAGTTTGATTATCCTTTTTTCTATTTCTGCAAGAGATACAATCGTTTTATCTGCAATCATAATTTTCTCTTATGTGTGCAACACCTTTGGGAGTTTGCCAGAGAAGAGGTGCTTTTTCTCCTATGAATAATCGTAAAACCCTTTGCCGGTTTTACGTCCAAGCCAGCCGGCTTCAACATATTTCCTCAGCAGAGGACAAGGCCTGTATTTAGAGTCTTTAAAACCGTCATACAATGTTTCCATTATCGCAAGGCAGGTATCGAGCCCTATAAGGTCAGCAAGGGCCAGCGGTCCCATAGGATGATTCATACCCAGCTTCATTACTGTATCGATATCTTCAGGTTTTCCAACATTTTGATAGAGACAGAAAACTGCCTCGTTTATCATTGGCAAGAGAATTCTGTTAGCAATAAAACCTGGGAAATCATTTGCTTCTGCCGGGGTCTTGCCAAATTTCTCGCAAAGTGACCAGGTTGTATCAAAGGTCTCTGCAGAAGTTGCAAGTCCCTTAATTACTTCCACCAGTCTCATTACAGGAACCGGATTCATAAAATGCATGCCTATTACTTTTTCCGGTCTTTTCGTCTGGGAGGCAATCCTACCAATAGGAATAGAAGAGGTGTTCGTGGAGAGGATAACATGATCGGGGCAGATCGAGTCAAGATCCTGAAAAATCTTGAATTTGAGATCTTCTCTTTCAATTGCAGCCTCAACCACGAAGTCAACCGACGCCATATCCGCCAGTTGTGTGGTGGTAGTTATCCGCCCTAAGATCGCGTCCTTTGTATCTGCATCGATCTTACCTTTACCAACAGATCTATTCAGATTTTTTTCGATATTAGCAACACCTTTGGCGGTAAATTCATCACTTATATCGCTCATCAGTACGTCAAGTCCGCTTGCTGCAGCAACCTGAGCGATACCGTTTCCCATCTGGCCGGAGCCTATTACTCCGAATGTTTTAACTTGCATGGTATGTCAATTCTCCTTGTTAGTGCCTTACTCCTGACACCCCTCAAGTGGGTACTGAAAAGAGTGCAGGAATTTTACCGTTAACCAGTGTTAGCAGATACTATCTGTTGAGTACTAATGCCACTGCTTCTCCCCCTCCCAGGCAGAGCGAGACGACCCCTCGTTTTAAATCCTTTCTTTTCATCTCAAAGAGCAGAGTGGTGAGCAGTCGGGCTCCGCTGGCACCGATGGGATGACCGATCGCTACGCTGCCTCCGTTCACATTTACCTTCTGTACATCAAGTTCCAAAACGCGATTGATAGCTACCGAAGTGCCGCTAAAAGCCTCATTAATCTCGAAAATTTCGACATCTGATATTGAGATTCC
>CAXMTO010000004.1:0-4188 GCA_964196355.1 uncultured Myxococcota bacterium | reverse complement strand
GACTTCAATCATCGCATTTAACAAGCTATTGTTGTGGCCATGCAGGCCCAGGGTATGGGTTACGCCGTCCTCGCGGCGGTAGGGTGCATTTGCTTTCACGCAAAGCGATGTCTGTTGCGGCGCTAGTTGCACCATTTGATCGGTTAATCGTCCATCCTGATCAGAAATAATACCAATATCGACCGTTCTTTCCTCGCCGTGATATACCGGGGTAAAGCTATGGATAGTTATAAATAAAGGTGGGGTTGTAAATTCTGCCAGGCGATCCGATATAGCTGTCTCGAACGGCAGGTAGTATTTTTCGAAGCGGTCTCTGGCTTCGGCGTCACTCAGGTTCTGGTTGCCGGGTATCTGGTATACCTCGCTTTCCTGGGGAATTGCACCAACGGCGCCAAATGGGCGATTACAATCGTAAACCAGCCGCGAGACCGTAGTCGAGACCAATGGTGCGTCCAGTAGCAGGCTAATAGCCTGTGCAAGATCATTTGCACCTATATCAAGTGCGGCATGGCTGTACAGGACGTCGCCTGAAAGTTGTAAGTTATTAAACTGTGCAGGAATAAAATTAGTGGCATGCTCGCAAACCAGCAGTAACCGGGCGCGACCGCCTTTGTTGAAAATCGACACGGGAGGAACTTCAGCCTGTGAGTTCATGGATTATACGATTCAATGGATGATATTTAGATGGTTTTGTTATTAATTTTTCATAGCATCTGATCCTGACAATATTTTTTCTTATTTTAAAACGCTTGTCAAGTGAGTCCAACTCAACGGCCAGATTTCCTCATAGATAGCAGTTCCAGGGCGCCCTGATTTGCAAATCATATGAACCTGAAATGACAGCGAGCGGGCAGGATTGTCGGGGCTTACCATTTGCTGGTATATTTGGTCATATCTTGAAATATTCCCCACCGTTTAAGGTTCGCTTCACCCGTGCGGAGAATGCAGCGTTATAATTTGTGCGGTACGTTAGAATTTAATTATTAACAAAGGAGATACTCACATGACTAAATTCATCATTACTTACCTGGGAGGCGATCAGCCATCTAGCCCAGAGGAAGGTAAGCAACATTTCGCAAAATATAAAGAATGGCTATCTTCCTTGGGCGATTCAGCAGTTAGTCCTGCCAATCCGTTTAAGGATACCAACACAGTAAATTCTGATGGTACTGTCACCACTGGAACCTCAACGTCGATGTCTGGTTACACTATCATTGAAGCTGATTCTATGGAGAAAGCACTGGAGATTGCAAAAGCCTGCCCGTTTCTTGAAATTGGCGGTTCACTTGAGGTGTCAGAGTTAATGCAGATGACTGTTTAATTAAGGAGTGTTAAAACTTTTCTGTCAAATCTTTAATGTACAGCATAAAGTTGCTTGTGCTTGGATAGATTACCGATCAGGTCGGTCTTAGCTAATGAAAGTAAAAGTTCTGGTTGTTTCCTCATAATGTTTAATTCAACATTTAACAGGGATTAAAAATTGACTAATTTTCTCAAGTATTGAATTACTGACCGGGCTTTATTTTTCTTTCTTTCGAAATCCCGCTTCCCCTTAAAGTATTTCAGGCGCTCTCTACCGTTCAGAAAGAGCAATTTATCGTCTTTTAAATCAGGACTTTCAATCGACGTTGAATCTTTAAAACTTTTCATGACTTGAATCACCTATCCCAGTCTTTCCTTCCGCAAAATACCGGGAGGTTTAAAAAATAATATTTTTATATTTGCTGAAAGGGTTACCAATACTGCCCACTATATTATTCCTATTTTTAGCTCCTCCTGCTTTTCAGCCTTAATACGCTCATAAATTTCTTCACGATGTACCTCAATCTCTCTGGGCGCGTTGACACCAATCCTGACCTGGTTTCCTTTTACACCAAGTACAGTGACCGTGACATCGTCACCTACCATTATGGTTTCCCCCACTCGCCGCGTTAATATCAACATGAAAAACACCAGTACCGGTAAATAATGTATTAAAATTTTACTCGAGAGTAAAATTTATGTAATTGACACAAGTCAATTGAGGAATGTGGCAGACATTTGAATTCTCACATTAATTCCTGGTAATTATTGAAATTCATCAACAGCCATTGCAGACATAATGAACAAAACACATTAAAGCCCCGCAAATAAATCTAACAACCCTGAAAGTAGGTATCAATAAAACTCAGCCACCTATTTAAAATCTCTTTTGGACAATATAGATCCTTATTAGTTATAACTAAGTGTTGTAATACACCAGGTTCTTCTGAGGAGGAGAAATTAATATGATAGTTAAAGACATCATGACAACAGTTGTAAAAACTGCCCGACCTGATACCGCCGTTAAAGAAATCGCATCCCTAATGTGCTTTAACAAAAAATCCGGTGTGCCCGTAGTAGATGAAAATGAGCACCTGGTTGGCATATTGTCAGAAAAGGACATCCTCCATTGTATGTTCCCCGATATAGGTGAAGTCATGAGCGAAGGAGGTAGTGCACGTGATTTCGAAAAACTGGAAAGTAATTATCAAGATGCGATGAATAAAAAAGTAAGCGATCTAATGACAACCACGGTAGCAGCGGTAAGCGCCGATATCCCGGTACTCAAAGCAGCTTCCATGATGTGGCTTAAAAAGATTCGCCGTATTCCAGTAACCGAAGGCGACAAGTTAATAGGTATTATTAGTATGGGTGATGTACACAAGGCCATATTTCAGGAAAACCTGGTTAACAATTAGTCATACCCTGTAAAACAATTTGACGAAGCGATTATCAGTCAATCCAGGTCTACTTACGTAGTATGCGTTGATTCTGCGTGCCTGGGTAAAATTGTCCTAAATTATAAGCCAACCTGGATACGACTCCTTTCATTTGTAGTCTTATCTTGAATAGCTGCCATCGGTACAGGCTGTGTGAAAACAGCCCTAATGATAATTGTTTTCCAGTGATAGGCTCCCGGGCTTCAGGTAATTAACTCTGAGCTGCCGGATCAGGGTTGACAAGGGACAGGCAAGGTTAAAAATAGTAGGAACCAGGGGCCTATAATTCTGGTCCAAAATTCAAATCAAAACAGACGGAAACTCTGTTCCGCCTGTTTTGACCTGATTAATGACGGTCTGGAATTTGTTGGTGATTTAAAGCGACAAGATCCATTTAACCAATACTTCCGCTTCTGCCTCACTGGTTGTCGCATTCGGCGGCATGGGAATGCCCCCCCAGACACCGCCGCCACCCTTTATTATCTTACTGGCCAGGGCAGCAGCAGCGCCGCTATCACCTTTATATTTAGCAGCAACATCTTTAAAGGCCGGGCCGACAATTTTATTAGCGACGGAATGACAGGCGAGGCAATTTTTGCTTTTTGCCAGCGCCTCATTGGCTAATAACTGTTGGGATGAAAATAACACCATGATGCTACATAGTGAAATAATAAGTTTTCTTGTTAGCATAAAAAAATTTCCTTTCGATTAAAATTAAATAAATTAATATTACTGTAAATGATAAGTGGTTGATTTGTACAGGCTTGCCTTAACCACATTTTGATTCGCCACAATTTAAACAAGTTAAACATCCGTCCAGCATGATCATGGCTTTGGTCAAACATTTGTTACACAGCTCGGCAGTTTCCGGAAAATCGCTCGGGCCGGTATCTGTGACAGCGGTTTTCTGAGCATATTCTTCGGCTTTGTCCTTAAGATATTGCTTTTGGTGCTCATCCGGTTCGGCCTTTTTAAGTATGCCGATCAGGCACAAGTGATTTTCCAGCACATCGCCAATTTCTGCAACCAAAGAAGGCATAAACTTGCCGCCTTTTTTAAAATAGCCACCGTGCGGGTCAAACACGGAGCGCAATTCTTCTACTAGAAACGTGACATCTCCACCCTTACGAAATACAGCAGAAATGATTCTTGTCAGTGCAACAATCCATTGAAAATGGATCATGTTTTTGGAGTTGATAAACACTTCAAACGGACGCCGCAGTTCATGTTCGGTTCCCGGGTTGAGGATAATGTCGTTAATCGTCACGTACAGCGCATGCTCTGATAATGGTGTCTTGATCTTATAGGTAGAACCTTGCAGCATTGGCGGACGCTTCAGTTTTTCATGCATCTGCACGACATCGGCACTTTTGCTCGCCGGTGTTGGTTCGCTGGCCTGATCTTCAATATTCATTTCATTCTCGTTTACGACACGATATTCGGTAAT
>CAXMTO010000003.1:0-2972 GCA_964196355.1 uncultured Myxococcota bacterium | reverse complement strand
GGATCATCCGGAAATAACGCATGAAGAGGACTTACTCCAACTATTCCACCACCAGCATCAGCAGTAAAGTCTATAAGAGAACATAAATCACTGAAATCACCAATACCCCAATTCCTTCGTGAACGCAGCCCATAAAGTTGTACGGTTGGTCCCCATACCCGATTTTCACCACTCACAGCCTGAGGTTGGTAACAATTTTCCGGTGCAACGATTAAAGTCATTTCTTCTTGTAACTCAGTTTCAATTGCATGCCGTTCTATTTCAAAGCAATAGTATCCGGGTGTCTCAATCAAGGGTATACATAGCTCAACACGAAGGAAATTCTCTCCATCCAGACACTTTCCATCAAGCTTTGATAGCTTGACAGGTAAAAACTCTCCTGTCGTTACCGTACCTTTCTCTGACGTTAGAATCCAGCGATGTTGAAGCTCTGTAAATGCTGCTGGCAGAGAAAGTACTATTTTAGGAACTTCATTTACACGTAAAACTTTTACGGGTGGCAGTAAACGACGCCATTCACGTTCCTCGATCTCATTAAGAGATATTTCGGCACTGACCTTTGAGGAGAAATGCATGGCAGCAAGTAACGCCTGACGTGTATGGTCTGAAGTAATATGGCGTTTTCCCCAGATATCTTCATACTCTGATGTGATACCACAGCGAGCTGCAAGTTTTGCCAGCACTTCAGACTTATCTTGTGTAGGAGGATTACTCATTGATACCTTCAGGTAACTGATGCCATGCCACCAACTACTTTGAGATCTCTCCCGTACTTACAACTATCCCGAGTATTATTTTTGCCCCGTCGGGGGCTTGACCGATGTGACAGCCGGTACCTGCAAGTAGAAATTAACGTAAGCACTCTAGAGAATTTCTCTGCCGAACAGAATGACATGTTAACGTTCCTCTTGGCTCTGCTGAACCAGGAGAGCAAACGAACGACCTTCAATCACATAGGTATCGCCACCTAGAAAATAGCCATCTATTTCCAGACCACAAGCTAAACTAGTATCAAGGATACTATGCCAGCGGCAACATTTATTTAATTTGGGAAGCTGAAAATCAATACTCTCGTGATGACTGTTAAAAAGCAATAGAAAATTATTGTCAAAAATTGGACAGCCTTTCTGATCGCGCTCCTCCATTACTTCGCCGCCCAGATACACACCCAGACAACGTGCAAAATCATGAGCCCACTCCTCATCATTCATTTCTGTACCGTCTTGCTTAAGCCAGAAAATATCTTTGATTCCGGAACCGCGAATCGCACGACCTTGTAAGAAATTATTACGACGAAACACACGATGCGACCGCCTTAAACCAATGAGACGCTGTACAAAGCCCAGAAACTCTTTATCGGCTTTGGAAAGATCCCAGTTCACCCAACTAATCTCATTATCCTGACAGTAAGCGTTATTATTACCCTTTTGAGTGCGTCCCATTTCATCACCTGCTACCAGCATGGGCACGCCCTGAGAAAAAAATAAACTTGCCATCAGATTGCGTTTCTGGCGAGCACGAAGGATGTTGATATCTACATCATCGGTAGGTCCTTCTTCACCACAGTTCCATGAGTTGTTGTTATCACTACCGTCACGATTGTTCTCACCGTTAGCCTCGTTGTGTTTATCGTTGTAGCTCACCAGGTCCTGCAAGGTAAAGCCGTCATGGGCAGTAATAAAATTCACACTTGCAAAAGGCTTGCGGCCGCTGTGATCATATAAATCGCTGGACCCGGTTAGGCGACATGCAAAATTTCCAATCTGCGCCCCGTCTCCCTTCCAGTAGGCACGCATAGTGTCACGATATTGGTCATTCCACTCCCCCCAGCCAGCAGGAAAATTTCCAACCTGATAGCCGCCTTCCCCTAAATCCCAGGGCTCAGCGATAAGTTTGACCTGAGAGAGAACCGGGTCTTGCAACAGGATATCGAAAAAGGAGCCAAGTCGGTTCACTTCGTGTAATTCACGTGCCAGGGCCGAGGCAAGATCAAAGCGAAAACCATCCACATGCATCTCTAACACCCAGTAACGTAGTGAATCCATAATAAGTTGGAGTACACGCGGATGCTGCAGATTGAGTGTATTACCGCAGCCTGTATAGTCCATGTAATATCTTGGATTATCACTAAGCAAACGATAATAGGTAGAATTATCGATGCCTCGAAAAGAAAGTGTCGGCCCAAGTTCGTTACCTTCGGCAGTGTGATTGTATACCACGTCGAGAATGACCTCGATACCATGACTGTGAAAGGTCTTGACCATAGTTTTGAACTCATTCACCTCACCACTTGCACTGTATCGATTATCGGGAGCGAAAAAGCCTATGGAGTTATACCCCCAATAATTATGCAAGCCACGTAAAATGAGATCACGATCATCAATAAAAGTGTGTACCGGCATTAGTTCTACTGAAGTTATTCCCAGACATTTGAGATGATCAATGACTGGTGTAGTTGCGAGACCCGCATAAGTTCCACGAAGAGACGGCTGAATGTCAGGATGTTTTTTGGTAAAACCCCGGACGTGAAGTTCATATATAACCATGTCGGACCAGGGCACACATGGCGATTTATCATTGTCCCAAGTAAAAGTCGGATCAATGACCCGGCACTTAGGCATATCAGAAGCGTTATCCCGATCTTCCAGGGACAAGTCTTCATCAGGGTGCTCAATTTGATAACCAAATTGAGCATCACTCCAGCGTAGCTGTCCGACTATATCTTTGGCGTATGGCTCAATCAGTAGTTTTTTTGGATTATAGCGATAGCCACTCTCCGGGTTTGCCGGTCCATGCACCCTGTAACCATAAAGCAGACCGGGACGGGCCTCAGGCAGATAACAATGCCAAATCAGATCCGTTTGCTCACGTAGCTCAATGCGTTGAACCTCATGCTTTCCGCTCGGATCAAATAAACAAAGTTCTACTCGCTCCGCATTCTCTGAAAAAAGAGCAAAGTTGACACCCTCGCC
>CAXMTO010000002.1:0-22776 GCA_964196355.1 uncultured Myxococcota bacterium | reverse complement strand
ACCAGCCGGATTACCTGGGAAAATCACATCTGTCAAACCGGTACGCACGGGATGCCGACCTGTCATTAAGGCGACACGGGTCGGGGTACACGAGGGTTCGGAGTAAAAGCCGTTAAGCATAACGCCTTCCTGCGCCATGCGATCGATCTGCGGTGTAGGTGCTCCACGTGCTGCTCCACCACCTTGGACCCCAAGCTCTCCGTGGCCAATATCATCGACCAATATATAGATAATATTGGGTTTCTTTCCAAATTTGTCCTCAAGCGCTGCGAGTTTAGCTTCGACTGCTTTGTCTTCATTGGCCCACTCGGCGCCGTTTTTCTTCTGAAATTCGTAGTACGGTGCGTCGAACTGAGCGGCATAAGAGGTGCCTGTGACGCCCACCGCAAGTGCCACCAACAAGGCACATTTTCCGAGCTTCCGTTTTTTGTGAATCATAGTCTTCTCCTATTGGTTCTGGGATCTTAACAAATGATCATGCACGTTTCTAAGTTCTTTGCTAAACTAATAACTATATGTAAAACTATACGAGCCGTATAGTACAGGTGTAGTTGTAAACCATAAGCTTGTCAAGATAGGTCGATAGAAATGACAAAAAAAGCAAAGAAAAAGCGTGTGAGTAAAGCGGATTGGTTGGAAAAGGCGCTTGATGTTTTAGAAATTGACGGTATTAATGAGGTTAAGATTGAACGTTTGGCCAGAGAACTAAATATTTCCAAAAGCGGCTTCTACTGGCACTTCAAAGACAGGAAAGATCTGATTAGAACCATGATTACTTACTGGGAGGAGGAGTTTACCTCTGTCGTTACTTCCAACAGCGCAATCCTCAACGCCAAACCCAAGGAACGGATTTACCTGACCATGAAGATGATATTGGAGAACAATCTGACTCGGTTGGAGCTCCCGATGAGGTTCTCTGCTGAAAAGGATCCAATCGCATGGAAGATGATCAACCGGGTTTATCAAGTACGTCTCAATTTTTTTCGCTCAGCTCTTTCAGAAATAGGCTTTGAGAGTGAAGATCTGGAGATGCGCATCCACCTGCTTACTTGCTACCATACTTGGGAAAGTGTCATGTTTCGAGACATCTCCGAGGGCAATCGTGCCAAATGGCTCAAACTGCGACTCGATTTAATCTGTACCCGTCCAAAAGAAACCAATTGACAATCCCCTTTATTTCGAGGACGGCTCAACATTGGCTGAGACAACCCCACCTCTCGTACCTTGTCAGATGCACAGTTGATCTGTCCTTTGGCAAGGTTAGTTAAATGCCAGTGAGCGCAGGTTAAGGTGTTTCCTGTACAGTTCTCATTTGACTATGCCCAAAATACTTGCCAGAAAAGGAGCATTCATTCCTTTTTTAATATCCAAGATTCTGTCTATAAACCCAACCAAAAATGGATCATTTGCAATTCTCGATAATTCCAGAAAATTATTGATCTAGAACCATCTTCTCTTTGAAGGTAAACTTTTCCTGTCAGGCTATTCTGGATAACTTTTGCCCTACAAAGGTCGAAAGCATCTTTTTATATCGTTAGGTTTTTGGGATAATTTCCTGATTACATTTACAGGAAAAACCTATTAGATCCGATTCACCGCAACCAGTATACATTCGCTTTGGCAATCATAAATCTGAATTAGATAGCAAGAACCTGAGTGTTCTGTTTTATAGGGGGATATATACTGTGTCTAATCTAATCAATAAAAACCGGAGGAAGACACATGAAACCCGAAATAAAAGCTATGACTCCATATGAGTGGCTACTTTTAACTATCTTGTCAATTGTATGGGGTGGTTCTTTTTTCTTTGTTGGAGTTGCTGTAGAGGCTCTGCCCCCGCTTACCATCGTTGCTCTGAGAGTATCGTTAGCCATGTTTACTCTTGTGGCGGTTGTATATTTCACTGGCTTGAGAATGCCAACCAGCCCCAAGGTTTGGATAGCTTTTATCTTTATGGACATTCTTAACAACGCCATCCCATTTACTTTGATCGTCTGGGGGCAAACACATATTGCCACCGGACAAGCGGCAGGGTCTAGTTTTATTCTAATTCCTCTTGCTGTTTTCCATGACAAACCCTTCACACTGCCAATGCCCGGATTTGAGATATGGTTAGCAATCCTTGGGTTAGCATTAATTTCAACAGCATTTGCCTATATCCTTTACTTCCGCATATTATCAACTGCAGGAGCTACAAATTTACTCCTTGTAACGTTGCTCATACCTGTCAGCGCAATATTGCTAGGAACAGCAATTCTCGGTGAACAACTTGAACATAAGCATGTGGTGGGAATGGGGCTAATCAGTATTGGCTTGTTATCAATGGATGGCCGTGCGTTTCCAGCAATTCTTAACAGATTTACGAAACGGCAGACAACTCATCAACATTGATTGGGAGGATCTGAAAATGACTCCAGCACAATACAACTCGGATGAGGCTCGATGGAACGTAGTCAGCAAGAACAATTCCAGCGCTGATGGTGCATTCTACTACGCAGTAATAACAACAGGTATCTATTGTCGACCAAGTTGTAGATCTAAATTACCCAATCGTTCTAATGTAGAATATTTTACAACCTGCGATGACGCAGAAGTGGCAGGATATAGAGCATGCAAAAGATGTAGACCCACGGCAACTTCAAAGGTTGAGGAAACTGAGCAGAAGATCATTCATGCATGCAGGATTATAGAAGAAAGTGAAACCTCCATCAAACTGGACGAATTAGCGATACAGGTAAATTTGAGTCCTTATCATTTTCATCGACTTTTCAAAAGGATAGTTGGTGTCACTCCTAAACAGTACGCTTCTAGGCATCAATCACGGCGTTTTCAAAAAAGCCTCAAAGCAAGCCCATCAATCACTGATGCGATTTATTCAGCTGGATATGGTTCCAGTGGTAGTGCCTATGATAAGAAGCGAGATCAATTAGCAATGAAGCCCAAGGTCTATCGTAAAGGCGCCGAAGGAGTAAATATAACTTATGGAATTACCAAGTGTTTTCTTGGTTGGGTGATCGTTGCAGCAACTGATCTAGGAATTTGTGCAATTGAATTTGGAGATAATTCAGACACACTTCCAGAGCAGGTTCAGGACAGGTTTCCAAATGCTCAGCTTCATAAGGCTGGTATAGGATTTAAAACGCTTATAAAAGAAGTCGTTGATTTCATTGAATCACCGGAAGATACTTTTCAAGTTCCTCTCGATATTCAAGGAACAGCTTTTCAGCAACAAGTCTGGGAGGTTTTGAGACAAATCAAACCTGGCCAAACAATGAGCTATACTGAGGTGGCTGAACGGATAGGCAACCCAAATGCGGTCCGTGCGGTAGCATCGGCATGTGCCTCAAATAAACTAGCTGTAGCTATCCCATGCCACAGGGTTATTTCGAAAGCAGGAAAGACGGGCGGCTACCGATGGGGAGCTGAACGCAAGAAAAGGCTGCTTGAATCGGAACAAGAGCGAATTTAGCGACAAATCACAATTTATCACCGGTTACCGGTATTAGATGATATTAGTTATCGTTTATTGAATCGGCAAGGGGTATTTGTCAGGTAAAACAAAAGATCAATCACGGCATAACCATTTATAAATCAATGCCAGAATTAATAATGTTTTGAGTCCTCCTGCCCCACAGGACTATCACACCTTTGGTTAAGCAGAAAATTAAAAGGAAGGCTGGTAGAATATCGGACTCCAGGACGCTCCATATAGTGAGTGCTTTTTAGAGGTATGATCAAATCAAAACTGATCAGGAACAGCTTTAACCGATGATGTCTGCCACCAGGCCAAAGTTTGGATTGTATGCTATTGTAACAAACAGCCTAACCCGCATTTCTCATGAACATTGTGTCCATTTTCTGAAAGTGTTTTCATTGTAACAGCTTGCCACGCGTTCGATTTGACGAGAACTTTTACACAATGTTCACCAAAGGCCAGCAGATATGATCACATCCGGAGTCTCACTGCGTTCGCTTACCTGCAGCGTCGCTACCCCAGCAAACATAGACTACTATAGTTCACTGGGGTGCTTCTTGAATATGTAATCATCTTTGCTGGTGAGAAATGCGGGCTAACCCCGCTCATCGGGGTTAGATCGATTGAAGGTCGTATATCTCCTGCCACTCTATAAAATATTCCAGAAAACCTGCCAAAATCCTCAGTTAGGGCCCCGTTGATATCATGGATTCATATAGCTGTTCCCCTGGGACTGCCAACCCATAAGGCAAGTAACCTACCGACCCAGTAAATGCTATTATCATTCAACTCGATCCTGGAGCACAATGTATATGGAATTTAAAAAGATCTTTTTATTATTTCTTGTTTTCCTTTATTCGCCGACATGCCTTTATGCGGCTCATGGAGTATCCATTGATGGTTCCTTAAAATACCCACAGGATTTTAAACAGTTTGATTACACATCTCCCCACTCTTCAAAGGGAGGGAAGCTGGTTCTTCACGAAATAGGCAGTTTTGATAAAATGAACCCTTTTACCCGGAAGGGTGAATCACCCTATGGCCTTGAAATGCTTGTGTTTGAGCCTCTCGCAGTTTCAAGCCTGGACGAGCCTTTCTCCGCATATGGCCTGATCGCAGAGAATATTGCGCTTGCTGATGATCAGATGTCAGTTACCTATACGATCAACAAAAATGCCAAATTTTCTGACGGCAGCTCGGTTACTGTTGAAGATGTGGCCTTTTCTCTGGAGGTATTCAAAGGCGATGACGTACATCCGTTTTATCCCTTTTATTACAAGGATATATCCGGGACAGAGAAGGTGGGTGAGGGAAAAATTAGATTTAATTTTGAAAGGAAAAACAGAGAGTTGCATCTTATTGCCAGCCAGATGCGTGTTCTTTCAAAAAAATTTTACGGGGAGGCAGGTTTTGGTGCTGAGCGAAAGAACAGTAGCATGGCTCCCCCTCTGGCTTCCGGGCCTTATATTGTGTCTCATGTAAATCCAGGAAGGACTATAACATACAAGAGAAATTTAAAATACTGGGCCAGGGATATTCCTGTGCGGAAGGGGATGTTTAACTTTGATGAGATAGTTGTGAAATATTACAAGGATCAAACGGTCGCCCTTGAGGCCTTTAAGGCTGGTGAATTCGAATTTATCTCAATCAATATAGCCAAGCAGTGGGCAAGAGACATGAAGGGGGCAAAGTTCAACTCTGGAGAAATCAAAAAAGATAATCTTGTTCATGTAAATAATGCAGGAATGCAGGGATTTTTGATGAATAGTCGGCGAGACCTCTTTAAAGACCCTAGAGTACGCCAGGCCTTAGGCCTGGCTCTTGATTTCGAGTGGATAAACAAGGCCCTTTTCCACAACCAGTATACCAGAACAAATTCATATTTCAGTAATTCCCATCTCGCTGCAACAGATCTGCCGGAAGGCCTTGAACTGGAGTATCTGAATGAACATCGAGACAGATTATCTGGCGAGGTTTTCACTCGACCTTTATCAGCTCCGACGACAGATAAAAAAAATGACATCAGGAGTCATTTAAAAAGAGCAAGAGCTTTTCTCAGAGAATCTGGATGGAAGATAGAAAAGGGCGTGCTGAAAAATCAAAAGGGGCAACCCTTTGAATTTAATATATTACTGGTGTCGCAAAGTTTTGAAAGAGTAATGGCCTCGTATGTGAAAAATTTACAAAAACTTGGTATAAAAGCTCGTTATAGAACGATTGACCCCACATTGTATACAGAAAGGTTGAAAACTTTTGATTTTGACATGATTGTCACTACCTATGGGCAATCGCAATCTCCAGGCAACGAGCAGCGCAATTTTTGGCATTCTTCTGTCGCTGGTATAGAAGGTTCACGGAATTATGCGGGGATCCAGTCACCGGTAGTGGACAGCTTTGTCGACAAAGTTATTTATGCTGAAAATAGGGAACAGTTAATTGCCGCATGTAAGGCTCTTGATCGTGTGCTTTGGTATGGATACTATGTGGTTCCGAACTGGTATCTGGGGAGTCACAGGATAAGTTATTACAATAATTTTAATTTTCCAGATCAACTGCCGCTTTATTATAGCCCATTCGATCTTCTGATGACCCTGTGGAAATAAAAATGGCTAGCCAAATACCTTGCCTCCATCTGACTCATCTTCATGACACTGAAAGATTAGGTGTTGCTATAGGTAGCATTTCTAAAAAAGGAGATTGCATCTGTCTGAAAGGTAATCTCGGAGCTGGAAAAACAACCCTGACTCAGGCAATAGCTCTTGGTTTACAAGTGCCACAACAGTGTTATGTTACGAGTCCAAGTTTCGCTGTGATGCATGAGTACAGTGGGAGAATTCCTTTGTACCATATGGATTTTTATCGTCTGAATGACTCAAACGATATCTTAGACCTGGGCCTTGAAGAATACTTTTACCTCGACGGCCTTACAGTTATTGAGTGGGCTGAGAGAGCTACTGATATTCTCCCCGACGATCGGGTCACCATTGAAATAAAACTCAAGAGTGACGAGACAAGGACAGTTCGTTTTATTACAGAAAATGATGATTTAGCAAAACGATACAAGAAAGTGTTACTCAACTTTACAAGAAGTAATCAACCGAAATCATGAAAAAAAGATCTATTGAATTCCAGGATAGTTTCAAGAAATACACCACTGATCAGGATAAGGCAATTACACCTGAAGAGACTCTGAATTATTTCTACGAAAAAGTGGAGGGACTTGATCTAAAAATTCTCAATGAAGTGAAGCGAATAGATAATGGCAGACTTGACATACCTGTTTTTTTCAGTGTGTGCGGCGAGGATGCATTATCCATGACAGGGACAAAAAAGCAGATGGGAAAAGGCGCATCACCCATACAGGCCGAAGCTTCTGCCTGCATGGAACTCGCTGAGAGGTTTTCGTTTTTCTCGTTTAAAAACAATCCTGAGAATTTCATGTCGGGAGACTATAAGACAATGGTCAAGGCGGGTTATCCTGTCTTAGGCATGGAATATCTCCTCCGTTCAGTTCATGACAACCACACAGACCTGAAAGTACTGGAGAAGCTCCTTGAAGAAATCCCCATGCAGTGGGCCTGGGCAACTAATATTAGTCAAAAAAAGGATTTTCTTGTACCTTTTTCGTGGTTTTACGCAATAAATGAATTTAACGGACCGTCTGCTGGTAACACCTTTGAAGAGTCAGCGCTTCAGGGGATATGTGAAATAATTGAAAGGCATGTCTGTTCACTTATTAATAATAAAAAAGTTGAGACCCCCAAAATTGATAAAGATTCGGTAAAAGACGAGATCGCGAAAACATTACTGGGGAAATTTGCGGACAATAACATTGACGTTTATCTCAACGATTTTACCCTCGACACTGGTATCTGTACTGTGGGTGCATTGGCAATTGACAGGGCGACATTCCCCGCTAAAAGCGAGATTGTCTTTACCGCTGGAACAACACCAGATCCGGAAAAAGCACTCATAAGGGCAGTTACTGAAGTTGCCCAGTTGGCAGGAGATTTCAATACAGATTCCAATTATGTTGCCTCCGGTTTACCCAAACCTCTTTCAATGAACGAAGTGAGGTATATAACTGATACCAATACCAGTATCTCAGTTGAGGAGATGAGTAATATCTCGCACAACAACATGAGGATTGAAATCGATAATTGTATTGATGCACTGAAGAAAATCAATATGGAAATATTCATGATTGATGTCACTCATGATGGATTGAATATCCCTGCTCTTTATACAATCATTCCCGGGGCGCATTTCAGGGAACGGTCGAGGATTAATGATGTTGGACTTTTTTCAGCAAAATTATTGATGGATCTCGTGACGGATTCCCAGTTACTTGAAAAGAAATTTCAGGATATGGAGGAGCTCCTGCCCCAGGCGTATTACCTCGCATTCTACAGAGGCAGGAATTTTTTAAACATGGGATTTCTGGATGCGGCTATAGAACATTTCGACAAGGCCCTGACGCTTAATCCTGAGTCGGAGGATTTGCCCTATATATATTCATTTAAGGGGAGTTGTTTAAAGGATCTTGATAGAATTGACGAAGCGATTGATGTTGTAAAAATGGGTTTGAAGGAAGATGAAGAACGACCTGATTTACATAATACCTTAGGTGTCTGTTATTTTAAAAAACAGAATTATGAAAGCGCCATAGTGCATTTCAAGCGTGCCGTTGATCTCAACCCTGCTTCCGGTATTGATTATGCAAACCTTGGAGTGAATTATAATAAAATTGGCAGTAAAGATTTGGCGATAGAGTTCCTGACCTTGGCTTTAACACTTGATCCGAGTCTTGACTTTGCCCAAGACCTGTTGAACCAGCTGATGGAAAACCAGGAAGAGGTTAAAGGGTAAATATTTTCCGATTTTCATCAAAACGTACCTTTTTCCTTTTTTTTAGTGTAGGTTTTCCTGGCTCTGACTTACGCAATATCGTGGTTGAAAATTGTATTTAAAGTACCAGTTGCTAGCCCGGCTTTCTCGCCTTTGACGGCTCTCTGCAAAATGAAAAACAAAGATTTGTATTTACTGCGCCATGGAGCCACACCCCTGCATGGTCTGTATGTTGGTTCAACAGACGTTTCTCTTGCACAAGAGGGTCGGGAGCAGGTTGTGCGAACGGGTCATTTATTGGTCGGGGAACATATAGAGCATATTTTCTGCAGCCCTATGAAGCGATGTCTGGAAACCTTGAACCTTTTGAATCTTGATGCAACCTTTGAGATTGACGAGAATCTCCGGGAAATTGATTTTGGTCGCTGGGAGGGGTGCAGTTTCGAAGAGATTGCTGAATCAGATGATTCCCTGGTTGAAGAATGGCGTATAAGTGGTGATTCTTTCTGTTTTCCTGAAGGTGAATGCGTGAAGGCGTTTACCAGAAGGGTTGATGGATTCGCTCAAAAGATTCTGGCAGCAGCAAATAATCGAATACTTGTTCTCTCCCACGGTGGCACTATTCGGCATCTGCTCTGCATTTTCCTGGAGCTTCCCCCGGAAAAGAGAATGCTTTTTGATATACAGGCCGGAGGATTCAGCAGCGTTTCACTTTATGGGGACACTGGTATTCTTACAAGGTTGAATATGAAAGGGTAATGTAATGGCCAAACTGATCCTGATAACTGGAGGGGCAAGAAGCGGAAAAAGCGCTTATGCGCTGAGTATTGCCGAAGAAATTTCAGATAAGAGGATCTTTGTTGCGACCTGCCCCTATCTGGATTCTGAAATGGCAGAAAGAGTCAGACGACATACCGAGGAAAGGCGGGGGAGAGGCTGGGAAACAATTGAAGAGGAGATTGAACTCGCTCATCTCTTTCCCAAACGAGTTCAAGATATGGACGTTGTCCTCATTGACTGTATCACTTTATGGGTGAACAACATTCTCTACAGATTGGGTGAAGAAAATGTCGATGATTTTACAATTAAAAAACAGTGCAGCCTGTTGATAGACAAAATTTCTGAATATCCAGGTGTGGTAATTTGTGTCACAAATGAGGTTGGGATGGGAATTGTCCCCGAGAATGAACTCGCTCGAAAATACAGGGATCTTGTGGGTACCTGCAATCAGGTCCTCGGCAAATTTGCTGATGAGGTGACTCTGGTAAGCTGTGGCATACCACTGCTGATCAAAAAAGAATGCAACGGTCAGGGGACACAGCCACCAGGTTAAGCAATTTCTCACTTGAAGATATACAGAATAATTTACTCTACATAATTGGACATTTAAATGAGTTTTCTTGAAAAAACCACTCGAAAAATATTCCCGCAGAACTCCGAAATGAGAGCTGCTGCAGAAGATCGTCTTAACAACCTTGCACTTCCGCATTGGGCTCTGGGAGACTTAATGGATCTGGCCATAGATATAGCCGGTATGACTGGAACCATGGTACCTGATGTAAAAAGAAAAGCAATTATCACAATGGCAGGTGATCATGGCGTGGTATCTGAGAATGTCTCAAAGTTTCCCAGCGAGGTTACGCCTCAGATGGTCCATAATTTTGTGAATGGGGGGGCGGGCATCAATGCCCTGGCCCGTCAGGCAGGTGCCGAAGTACATGTCGTGGATATGGGGGTGGCAGCTGATCTAAGCGATTTGGCCGCGGCAAACAAGATTATTAACAAAAAGGTTGGACTTGGCACCGATAACATTGCTGTTGGCCCAGCAATGAGCAAGGCCATGGCGAGAAGGGCTGTCGAATCTGGAATTGATATTTCCAATGACCTGGCTCCTCGTATTGATCTGTTTGGTACCGGAGATATGGGTATTGGTAACACAACTCCATCAACCGCGATTGCTGCAGTGTGCAGTGGAAAATCTGTTGAGGAGTTGACAGGCAGAGGAACCGGTCTGGATGATCAACAGCTGGCTCATAAGGTTACCGTAATTAAAAAGGCGCTGGAAGTAAACTCTATCGATAAAACTGATGGACTGGATATACTCTCCAAAGTCGGAGGATTCGAGATTGGCGGGCTCGCCGGATTGATACTTGGTGCTGCGGCCAATCGCAAACCTGTCGTTGTCGATGGATTTATTTCCACAGCCGCGGCACTTATTGCATATAAGATTGAACCATTTGTGCGAGACTATCTTATCTTTTCACATCGGTCAGTTGAGCAGGGGCATAAGGTGATGCAGGAACTTCTTGGATGCAAAAAACCGTTGCTTGACCTTAATTTTCGTCTTGGTGAGGGTACCGGAGCAGCCGTGGCAATGAATCTTGTAGAAGGGGCCGTGGCTATTTTGACAGAGGTGGCAACCTTTGAGGAGGCTGCAGTTGCCGGGGCAGATAAATAGTATGCGTTGGTTCTATATCAAAGATGCGCCCTCGGAGTGAACAGTTGAAGGCTTTACTGGTTCCTCTGTTTACTGCGATTCGTTTTCTCACTCTGCTGCCATTATCATGGCGCGTTGGAGATGATGGAAAATATTTTAGTGCGAGTCTCTTTTACTTTCCGGCAGTCGGCTTGCTGATCGGATCTTTCGGGTATATGCTCGCAAAGATTCTGTGCTTATTTTTTCCAATTCAGGTCGCAGCCGCAGCAATACTTTTTTTCCTGGCTTTTATCTCCGGCTGTCTCCATCTGGACGGGGCCGCTGACAGTGCGGATGGTTTGCTCAGCTCACGGCCGAGAGAACAAGCACTGGAAATTATGAAAGACAGCCGTACCGGAGCAATGGGTGTTATTGCCATTGTTTTTCTCCTGCTTGGCAAGTATGCAGCACTCAGTTTCATGAACATCGAGATGTTTTGTCTGGCGGTTTTTTTTATGCCCCTGGCTGGACGATGTGCGATCCTATTTGCGATGGCAATACAAAAGTATGCACGTAAAGAGGGAGGACTGGGACAGCTTTTTTATTCTGAAAAAATAAAAAAACCTGCAATATTGGCGTTAATTTATTTGCTGATTACACTCGCTGTTTTTGCCCCTGAAGTTCTTCTGATCCTCCCAGTTGCGCTATTTTTTACTGTTGTGCTTTTTGCCAGGTGGTGTAACGCGAAGCTCGGCGGAGCAACCGGAGATACACTTGGCGCCAGCTGTGAAATCGCTGAACTGGCCACCTCTTTAGTATTTGCATCCCTGCTTTGATTCAGTGACAAGACATCAATATTTTAACATAGAGAATACAATTCTTATACTGACAGCATGAAAACATTTGAGCATGGCGGAAACATTCATAAAGTAGCTCGTAATCAAGAGCGGAGCAACCCGATTATTGACTTCAGCGCAAATATCAATCCCCTTGGCCCCCCTGAGTGGCTTCGCGGTGTCGTGAGTTCTGCTCTGGAAAATGTTGTACACTACCCGGATCCTGATAATAGAGAGTTTGTCCAGGCGATTGCCGAACACACCGGGGTCAACAGAGAATGCATCGTAACCGCCAATGGAACGACAGAGCTCCTTTATGTGATCTCAAGGGTCATTTCAGCGAAAAGAGCCCTCATTCCGGTCCCATCCTATGTTGATTATGTCAGGGCGGCAAGGCTGGGTGGACTGCATATCGAGACCTTTCCTCTTCTGGAGGATGATGATTTTCAACTGAGACTGCATAAATTAGGGGCTGCTATCCAGCCCGGTGATCTGGTAATTATTGGGACTCCCAATAATCCCACAGGAGTCTGTTCTGACAGAGAACAGCTATTGGGCCTGGCTAAAAAACACCCTGAGACCTTTTTTATTTTTGATGAAGCCTTTCTTGATTTTTTAGGGGAGGATTTGTCGCTGGCTTCCTGTGCGCCCAACATTATCACAATTAATTCAATGACGAAGTTTTATGGCGTACCTGGTTTGCGTATCGGTTATGGAACTTTCCCCCCCGATATTGCCAATCTGGTTCGAGAAAACTTACCTCCATGGACAGTTAACAGTCTAGCACAGGCCGTTGGTGTCAAAGCTCTGAGAGATAGTGAATATCAACGAAAAACCCGACAGTTATGTAAAAAATTACGGCTTGATTTGATAGATAAGCTCCGTCATTTACGCGACCTTAAAGTGTATGAGGCCTCAGCTAATTACCTCTTTATTAAAATAATAAAGGGGAAGGATAATTCCGAATTGATCGCTTTTTGCCTTGATCACGGCATAATGATTCGCAGCTGCGATAATTACAATGGGCTCGATTCATCTTTTATTCGGATAGCTGTTCGTAATGAAAAGGAAAACGCTTGGTTAATGAGTGTACTGTCAGACTTTTACGGCCGTAAGAGTACTAAAAAAACCAGAAAGCGGCAGAATCATTCAATCATGTTTCAAGGGACCTCTTCAGATGCCGGGAAGTCTATTATGACGGCTGCACTTTGTCGCATTTTGTCTCAGGATGGGGTGAAGGTGGCACCATTTAAATCTCAAAATATGTCCCTTAATTCATTTGTAACTCTGCAGGGCGACGAAATGGGCAGGGCTCAAGTGGTGCAGTCCCAGGCAGCCAGACTCGATCCGGATTGCAGGATGAATCCTATCCTTCTTAAACCTAACTCAGATACAGGCAGCCAGGTCATTGTACAGGGGAAACCTGTCGGGAACATGTCTGTACTTGAGTATAACGCATACAAACCGAAATGCTGGCTGGCTGTACAGGAAAGTTTCGACTCCCTGGCTGCTGAATACGATGTAGTCGTCCTGGAAGGCGCTGGTTCTCCGGGTGAAGTCAATCTGAAAGCAGATGATATTGTGAATATGAAAATGGCACAGTATGCTGAATCGCCGGTTATTCTTGTTGGGGATATCGACAGAGGAGGTATATATGCCTCCTTTGTCGGAACAATGGAAGTATTAGCGGAATGGGAAAGACAGCTCATCGCAGGTTTTATTGTAAATAAATTCAGAGGGCAGGCCTCTTTACTTGATTCGGCACATGCATATGTAAAAAACCATACAGGAAGAGAAGTAATGGGGGTTATCCCATATCTCTCCAATCTTGGCCTGCCTGAAGAAGACTCTGTTTCGTTTAAAAAAGGGATTTTTAACAGAAAAAGAGAGAGGGAAGACAGCGTTGATATCGTAACAATCAATCTCCCGCATATCTCGAATTTTACAGATATTGAGCCATTTCTGGGCGAACCTGACGTTAATATTCGTATAGCTAATAAACCGTCAGAGGTCGGAACTCCGCACGCAATAATTTTGCCTGGATCAAAAAACGTAATACATGATCTTCAGTTTCTGCAATCGACAGGTTTTGATAAAGTTATACATGAAAACATCAATAATGGCTGCGAAATCGTTGGTATTTGTGGAGGATACCAGATGCTGGGAAATGCAATTCGGGATCCTTTCCAGATTGAATCCGGTGCAGGCCAAATACAGGGTTTGGGTTTTCTCAATTTAACAACGGTCATCAGCAAATCCAAGCGGCTCACCAGAGTAAATGGTGTGCACAAGGATTCCGGAACTGCGATTTCAGGATATGAGATCCATCACGGTGTTTCAACTGAATCCGGCAGTCCGCTTTTTGTTTTTGATGATAATGGCAGTTGTGGAACCGTTGATGGAACAGGGCAGGTCTGGGGTTGTTATTTACATGGCGTTTTTGACTCCGATGAATTTCGCAGATGGTTTATCGATGGTTTGCGAGATAAGGCAGGTTTACAACGGGTAGGTAAGATCATAGCACCCTATGATCTTGAAATAGCCTTTGACCGCCTCGCTGATTGTGTGAGGAGCAATGTTGACATAAATGCTATCTACAAAATGCTGAACATCTAACACCGGTTAACGGTAAAAATTCCTGCACTCTTTTCAGTATCAGAAAAGATGGGTATAAGTACCTTGGTGGTAAATGTAACCACATAATTTCAAAACACATTACTCAGTTTCTTGTTTTTTACACCCCTCAGGTAAGTGATAGACTCCGAGAGGGTACTGAACTGAGTGACAGGGTTTCTGGAGTAAGGCACTAAGGCAACCCGGAATTACAACATTTTTTATGTCCAGATGATATACACTTTTCAGACCCTAGCCGCACTCTTTCTCGATTTCCTTTTCGGAGACCCTCAGTGGTATCCGCATCCTGTCAGATGGATTGGACTGGCCTGTAGAGCTGGTGAAAAGGTGACCAGAAAATATATTAATAATTTGATACTCGCCGGATTCTTCACCGTTATATTTGTCCTTATTATAACTGGTGGTACAGTTATTCTTGTTTTAACTGGTTGCTATAGTGTCTCAATTTTCGTTGGTGATTTTGCTGCGGTAGTGTTGCTCTACACGACTTTTGCCGCAAAGGATTTGATCTACCAGAGTGGTGAGGTCTTGCGTAAATTGGCTCATGATTCTGATCTGGATGGTGCCAGAGATGCCGTCGGTCGCATCGTAGGTAGAGACACGATTTCATTAGATAATCCAGAAATAAGCAGAGCATGTGTTGAAACAGTTGCCGAAAACATGGTTGATGGTATTACAGCTCCTTTTTTTTACGCCGTAGTATTCTCGTTTTTTGCCCCATATGTCGATATGACTGCAATCGGCTGCTCAGTTGTTGGAGCCTTTCTTTATAAAGCCATTAATACAATGGATTCTATGATCGGGTATAAAAACGTTAAATATCTTGAATTTGGCAGGATCGCTGCTCGGCTTGATGATGGAGCTAATTTTATCCCTTCCCGAATGAGTGCAGCTATGGTCGTTCTTGCGGCTTGTACTCTAAATTTAGAGTACAAAAGGGCATTCAAAATTATTATGCGTGACAGGCTAAACCACTCCAGTCCAAACGCTGGTCACACCGAAGCCGCTTTTTCCGGTGCTCTTGGAGTCCGCCTTGGCGGCCCGGCCTTGTATTTGGGCAAAGTTGTAAATAAGCCTTATATCGGCGATGACGTCCGCAAGATACAACCGGATGCCATCAAAACAAGTCATAAATTAGTTCTTGTTGGATCACTTTATTTTATTGCATCAATTCTTATACTACGAGCTGTGATCTTATTCTTTAAATAACCTATATTTCTTTTAAAATTCTCGGTATAACCCGGGCAAATCAAACTGTGGAGAAAAAAATGGAAAGAACGTTCGGAATTATCAAACCAAATGCTTTTGCCGACTGCAACAGTGGTAAAATCCTTCAACGTATCTATGAAGAAGGGTTCAAGGTTGTAGGCTTGAAAAAGCTTTATCTCAGCAAGTTAGAGGCAGAAGGTTTTTATTATATACACAAAGATCGACCTTTTTTTGGCGAATTGACGGATTTTATGTCAAGTGGGCCCTGTGTTGTTATGGTACTGGAAGCAGATAATGCTATTCTGAAATGGAGGGATCTTATGGGCGCGACCAATCCTGCAGAGGCTGCAGAGGGTACATTGCGTCGTGAGTTTGGTGCATCGCTGGGAGAGAATGCTACCCATGGTTCCGACGCTCCTGAGACTGCCGCCTTTGAAATAGGTTACTTTTTTTCAGGCCTCGAGTTATTATAATTAGAAGGTGTGGAAAGGTTATTCAATGTACTTTGGTCACCGTACATTGAATAACTCCTTTGTGTAAAAGAATTTCGAGATTATCACCTTTTGTTGTATCCAAAGCATTGGAAATGATTTCTTTGTTTTGGTTGAAAGTATTCAGTTTTGTGACAATTGAATAGCCTCTGGCAAGGGTGGCCAGAGGACTGACACTGTTTAACACAGCCGTTGCGTGAGTAAAATCTGATTCTTTTTCATTCAGGCGTGTCTGGATCTGGTGGACCAACCTCGACAAAAGCAATTTCAGTTTTTGTTCCCGCAACTCGAGTTTTGCCAGCGGAGCATGGAATTCAAGCTTTTGCAGTAAATCATGAAATCGTCTGTCCTTGTATGACAGGTTGTGCCC
This sequence comes from uncultured Myxococcota bacterium, assembly GCA_964196355.1. Lineage (GTDB taxonomy): Bacteria > Desulfobacterota > Desulfobulbia > Desulfobulbales > Desulfocapsaceae > Desulfomarina. The sequence continues at coordinate 6,497 of CAXMTO010000002.1, read as the reverse complement.
AATTTCCTGGAGCAGATATGTCTTACTGAGGTTAAGCCGCAGTTCCATATTTTCAAACATCTTGTCAAGATCAGTCAACAACCTCATGTTGTTTCGAACATTTGCATCTAAAGTGTCTATTTTATGATTTAAAAAGAGAATCATCCTTCTCTTCAAGGCTGACAGATGATTTTTCACTGCAGTTATGTCGGGCAATATTGCAGTTGCTGCTCCTGTAGGTGTAGGGCAACGGAAATCTGCACAAAAATCAGCTATGGTAAAGTCCACCTCATGCCCGATCCCTGTAACCACGGGAACGTTGGAGTTGAAAATGGCGCGGGCAACCTTTTCTTCATTGAAAGCCCATAGATCTTCGATAGATCCGCCACCTCGACAGAGCACAATTATTTCGACGTCATCGAGCCGATTAGCAAGATTGATCGCCTTCGAAATTTCGTTTGCGGCTGTTGTCCCCTGCACTTTGACCGGGAGTATCTGAAAGTGTGCAGGCGATTCTCTAATACCTGCGATTTTCAGGAAATCTCTCAATGCGGCACCTGTTGGAGAAGAGATAACCACAATTTTACCAGGATGGGGGGGCAGCTTCTTTTTATGCCTTTCAGCAAAAAGCCCTTCACTGGATAATTTTTCTTTAAGTTTATCGAACTCTCTCTGCAAATCTCCAATGCCTGATTGTTCAATTGTGTCAACTATGAACTGATACTCACCCCGTGGTTCATATACTGATATTCTGCCAAAACAGATGACCTGCTGGCCATCTGTTAACTTATAATTGAGATATCTCTGCTGGTTTTTGAAAAGCACTGCGCGTACCTGGGATTGTGCGTCCTTAAGGGAAAAATATGAATGACCGGAGAACGGTGTTTTAAGATTTGAAATTTCGCCAATTACTCTGATGAATCTATATTCGCCCTCAAGAAGAGTTTTTATTGACCGGGTAAGTTGGGTAATGGTGAGTATAGATTGTGTTTGATTATTGGATATCATGTGATCGTTTGAATTAGTACCTTACTTCAGAAACCCTGTCATAAAAACAAGAAACTGAGTAATGTATTTTGAAATTAAGTGGTTACATATACCTCCAAGGTACTTATGCCCCTCAAGCTGGTACTGAAAAGAGTGCAGATTTTTTTTACCGTTTACCGGTGTTAGTACCTTACTCTTGAATTTCTCGTTTTTTGCACCCTCAAGGGGGTATTGAACAGAATGACAGAAAATATATATTCTTTTGTGAAGTCATAATGTTAGAAAAATTTTCAAGGTGCCTATACTCCCTTGTGGGGTGTTAGATGAGAAAATAGCATGTTTACGCATAGACAGACCTGAAGGTATATATTATATTGTCCGACCTGGGTAAAGTCTCTAAAAAAATTCATATAAATAATAATCGGAGGGTATCATATGGCCAGTGAGAGTGCGTTTAATAAGCGACTTACTGAAGAAACAAATATGGAGAAGGTGGAAGGTCTGTTGGAACATCTGAATCTACCGCCTAAAGCGATAGATTTTATACGAAAAAACCAACGCGCAATCCAAATCGCACTCGCTGTAATTATTGTCACTGTAGTGGCATTGTCGCTTTACAATTCTTATAGCAAAGGCGTGGTCGAAGATGCAGCGTCTGCATTATCCTCAGCGATGCAGAAAAATGATGACGAAAAGGCCCTTTCTCTTACCGGCGTGGTTGAAGAGTATGGAAGTACAACTTCTGCACAGTGGGCTAAAATAGAACTTGCTCACCTTGATATGAAGAATGGTGAATTTGCAGCCGCGGCTGAGAAATACAATGCTGAATTGAACGAGCTTGACGACAGTGACCCACTGTGGGGATTGCTGTTGTTTGGAGCAGGTCAAGCCTTTGAAGCAGAAAAAAAATATGGCGCTGCAACCGAGAAATATGACCTTTTGAAAGAAGTAGAAGGCTATGAGCATATAGGGTACATAGGCTCGGCGCGTATAGAGGAGATGCAGAGTAATTTTGAAAAAGCGAGTACAATCTACAATAACTTTTTACTTAATGTTGGGGACGACCCTGCAGCAGCTCAGTCAAGGTCAGACATTGAAGCGAGAATAGCCCGACTCAAGGCAAAGATGTGAAAATAATACAATCCCCAAAAGAGATCCACGCGTTGTCCAATAGGTGGAAAAGAGCCGGACAGACAATTTCTCTTGTTCCGACGATGGGGTGCCTGCACGAAGGTCATCTGTCCCTTATACGAATGGCTCGGGGCACATGTGACAAAACGATTATCTCTCTCTTTGTAAATCCAATACAATTCGGCCAAAGTGAAGATTTAGACTCATATCCAAATCAATTTGAACAAGATTGCAGGTTGATTAAAGATGAAGGAGGCGATGCCCTTTTCTGTCCTTCATCTGAGGAGATGTATACTGATACTTTCCAGACCAGTATACGTGTCAAAACCCTTTCTCAGGGGATGTGCGGGAGAGTCAGGCCGCATCACTTTGGTGGGGTTGCAACCGTAGTAACAAAACTTTTCAATATTACCGTCCCCGATGTTGCTGTGTTTGGCGAAAAAGATTTTCAGCAGCTCGTTATCATAAGGCAGTTGGCAAGAGATCTCAGCTATAATATTGAAATTCTTGGAGCGCCTACAATTCGAGAAGATGATGGCCTCGCAATGAGCTCAAGAAACCTGTACCTCGGCTCAAAGGGACGAAAAAGTGCTCGTTGTCTTTTTGAAGCCATTCAGGCTTCAAAAAATATGGTGCAAACTTTAGGTGAAGTCTCCGTTGAGGCTATAATTGAAAAAACAGAAAACATAGTTACGAGAGCAGGAGGAAAACTGGAATATGCCGTTGTTGTAAATGAGTTTTCTTTGATTCCTGATGATCGAGTAAATGAGAATAGTGTGTTGGCTCTTGCTGTTGAAATTGGTGACTCTATTCGATTAATAGACAACGGCAGATTGATGGATTAAAACTGCGATCCACACGAACCTAGGAGCTTGTCCGAGAATGCCATTTTGTCAGCCAACCCGACAGTAAAATGAATTTAATCGTGAAAAAGATGAAATAGTGGATAGACTCACTCTGTTGTTTTTTATTGCAGCAGTTAGTCATCCTCAAAGAGTAACAGGAGCTTACCATGCCTGGATTCGAAATTTTTGGCGAAGAAGAAAAAAAAGAAATCCTGGATGTTCTCGATACCGGTGTCCTATTTCGGTACGAATTTAATGAGCAGCGCAATGGTGTCTTTAAAGTTAAAGAATTTGAAGATAACTTTGCACAGTATTGCGGAGCATCTTTCGCTCAGGCTGTCACCTCTGGTACTGCAGCACTGAAAGTTGCACTAACCGCACTTGGTGTCGGACCGGGTGACGAGGTGATAACACAGGGGTTTACCTTTGTCGCTACCTGGGAAGCAATTTTTGAAGTTGGAGCCATACCTGTTTTCACTGAGGTCGATGATACCCTCAACATGGATCCCGCCGATCTTAAAGAAAAAATCACTTCCAAAACAAAGTGTATTATTCCGGTTCATATGCTCGGAGCACAGGCCAGAATAAAAGAGATTATTGCAATCGCCTCCGAATGTGGCATCCCTGTGCTTGAAGATACTGCCCAGGCAGCCGGAGGGCGTATTGACGGTAAACACCTTGGTACTTTTGGTAAATGCGGAACCTTTTCCTTTGATTCAGTCAAGACGTTGACGACAGGTGAAGGCGGGATGATCATAACAGACGATCAGCATCTCTGGAAGGCTATGTCTGAATATCAGGACCACGGTCATGACCATGTTGCCAATCCAGGTGGAAGAGGTGGTGAGGGACGCCGATTTATTGGATTCAATTACAGAATGATGGAGCTTCAAGGGGCGATAGGGCTCGCCCAGCTTGCAAAATTGGATTCTATGGTAGTCGCCCAGCAAAAAAACAAGTCCATCCTTAAAAACGCGGCTGGTCGGATACCAGGGGTGGCTTTCAGAAATCTTGTCGATGAGAAAGGGGATTCAGCCACTTTTTTTGCATTTTCTCTGCAGGATCATGAGCACTGCGCAAAGGTAAATGAGTCCCTGAAAAAAGATGGTTTCGGGGCTATCAATTTTGCTGAAAACAGCTGGCATTTTTATCCCAAGTGGGAGCATCTTCTTGAAGATAAAACGGCAACAGAATCCGGCTATCCTTTTATGGAACCTGGGGGGAAAAGGCGTGTCATTTATGACCCGAAGGCATTACCGCGGTCAGCAGAAATCTTGGGAAAAACCCTGGTGTATCCTGTTTCAATTAATATGACAACTGAACTGCTCGAGAATATGTGCAAAGCACTGGAGAAGTCTAGAAATGTGTAAACAGCAGTCTCTTCGGCCTGCCTGCTTTAACAGATTTTTTTATTTGTAAAATTTGTGTGATCCGTATTGATCGAGATAGGTGAGGTGCGCTGCCCAGTATGGATTAACTGTAATATTATGATAGTGAGTGGCACCATTGGTAAAATCAGTTGTCTGGAGAGCGATGTAGACAGATTTCATACATTCAAAAAAAGCCCTTGGATCATCAGGAAAATATGAATCTTTCTGAAAGGTCCAGCTGAACTGATAAGGGGCTTTGACGATGTCTTTAATTGGGAGGCGTTTTTCAGTGGCGCGATTTAAAGTAACAAAAGCCACGGCAACTTGTCCTACCATGGGCTCAGAACGCGCCTCATGATACACATTGAGTGTCAACCACAAAAGACCTTCCAGTAGTGTCATCGTTACCTTACCTACTCTGTAGATCGCTAAAAAGCTCAAAAGTACCGCTTACAGATCCTCACAGCGACACATAACTCATTGCTGAAGTAAAAAAGCTGACAACTCACAATGAGATGTAAATATAATACATCTCAGAATGGCGTCAACTTTTTGTGGAAATGGGTATTTCGAACAAAATAGAAAACTAAGGGAAAAAGCTGTTGCTCATGGTGGCCGAGATCTGTCCCCCAACGTTCTGAGTCGGGGTGTTAGTATCTTAGAAATTATTTTCGTGAAGGTACTTATCCCGACTCTTCCAGTTTATCGGGGTTAGGCTGCAACTTGCTGGATATTATTATTCAAAAACGGCATAATCAATTCACTTGCCATCTTTGAGGTCGAGGTAACTTGATCCAAAACAGCATGGTGTCCGTGTTGCCTCATTTCCAGAAATTCCCAGCTTTGAGGTGAGGCAGCAATAGTTTTCATAAAACCAAGATGCTCAGTGTGCCCTGTCTTGTAAGCTTCGACGTGTCCGAGCAGTGGACATCCCAAAAGTGCCAGGTCACCAACAAGATCGAGCACTTTGTGTCTGATAAATTCATCGTCAAATCGCAACCCGTCTTCGTTAAGAACTGATTTTCGATTCCAGTGGATGGCAATAACATTTTCAAGTGAACTTCCAAGTGCCAGTCCGTTTGCCCATAATTCTTCTACCTGCTCAACATATCCAAATGTCCTGGCTCGAGAAATTTCTTTGCCGAATTTTTCTGCTGAAAGCTCGAAAGAGTATTTCTGCTTTTCTATTACAGTATCATTAAAACAAATTTCACCAGTTATTTTAAAACCATTGTAGGGACTGATGGTGATTAACTTGTCGCCATCTGTGTAGGAAATTGGTTCAGTAATGCGAAGAATTTTTTTCAGGCTTTTTTGTTTCTTTTTTCCAGAGGTTTTTATCAATTGAAAAAAGGGCTCGGCGCTCCCATCCATAATAGGGACTTCCGCGGAGTCCAGCTCGATGTCAGCGTTGTCTATACCAAACCCATGCAGCGCAGCCATAAGATGTTCGGTGGTGGAGATGTGAAAAAGATCATTACCAATAGTCGTTGCCAGTCTGGTGTCAACCACCATATCCATATGTGCCTGGATATGCTCGTTTGGCAGAACGTCAGTTCGAAAGAAGCGTATGCCTTTGTTTTCAGAAGAGGGTTTTATTGAAAGATTTACAGTCCTCCCTGAGTGTAATCCAATTCCACAACAGCTGACGGGCTTACGTAATGTGTATTGAAATGGATCAATTGATAATGTCATATATATATCCTGATTTTTTAAAAGATAAAGTTAAGTTACACTATATTATGCAAAAATTGTGCCACGAAACAACTTCATCCTGTGTGTGGATAAAAATGCGTAAATATAGGAAGATAGTGCTTTTTAATAAAAACACTGTGGGAGAGAAAGTGTGGAAATAAACACACTATTCGAGGGAAAAATGACATCATACCATTAAAATTAATGAAGTTTTTTGAAGTCTCTCTCGCTTGTTTCCAGCGACAAAGTAGAAGTGTATCGACATTCTGCAACGATACTGAAAAGAAATGGGTACAGGAAATATGATCAGCCCTTATGTAATTCCTTCAAAATATATTCTTCAAACCTTCTTTCAAGATCGAGTTTAACTTTGAGTACATAAAGAGGGAGGCTTCGTGTATAGCGCCTGATTTTCACAAAATCCTTTTCGGTGGTAAGGAGACTGTCGGCTCCACAGGCTTTGGCATCACTGCATAACTTGTCTATTGAA
>CAXMTO010000001.1:0-3929 GCA_964196355.1 uncultured Myxococcota bacterium | reverse complement strand
AACTTTGAGTGGCAGGGGAGCGTGCTCAAAAAGAACAGTACCACTGCACAAGGCAGATTCCGCAAGAGCGGCCCCACATCTGATTTTTTGCAGCCATCGCCAGGCTGTCTGATAGCAGGATAATTCCATGAGTCGCTGGAGCTCCCGCGCACTGAGGCCCTCATTTTGAAAACAGAACTGCCAGGTAACTCTCATCCAGGCGACCAGGCTTTTTTTGCTGCCATGCATCAGGGTGTGAGCGGTAATGGAGGTTTGTTTTCGACAATAGCGGCAGACTACGGTATAGGCGGGAGCTATCTCCTGCTCCTCTATCTTGATTAATATTTTATTAGCATATGCAATGCCAGACCGGCTCATATGCGGATATTTTTTGTTGTTTTTGATAAAACAACTATGAAATCATAAAGTTAAGAGGATTTACTGAATGGAGAGGAGGGGTGGAAATAGTATTTTTCCGGTGAGCGTGGGTGAGGAGCAGGAGGAGGGATGTGCTACAAAAATATCGCATATGCTACATATGTGTGGCAACACTTCTGTGGAGTTAGCTGGTGTCTGTCCATAAATGGCTATTTTTAGGAATCTCGAAGATGGCGACTACATATTACCCGATAGGAGCTGAAAACAGTGGCTGAAAACAATCTTGATTGTGCTCTTTTGAAACGTTTAGCTGCAGGCGCCTGGAATTGGTTTGATAGCCACATTCTTGAGCTGTTTCGTCATCTAAAACTCTCCTACCTGCCGCCGCTGATGGTTTACCTGGCAGCAGGCATTTCTGGATTAACCGGCATCGTCGGAACATTCTTTATTAAGGATTATCTTGGCCTACCTGCAGAATTTCTGGCGATGCTCGGTTTCTGGGCCGGCATTCCCTGGGCGCTGAAGATGCCTTTGGGCCATCTGGTGGATCTGATCTGGCGGTGGAAATCGATCCTCGTCTTTCTCGGAGCCACACTCATTGGCGCCAGCCTTGTTATCATGCTCGTTTTGATCAGTGCACCATCACTCATCACCCCTTACATGACTGTTGAAGCCTGGTTTGTTTTCTCAGCCCTTCTCGCTCCGGTCGGTTATGTTGTCCAAGATGTTGTCGCCGATGCCATGACCGTTGAAGCCGTGCCAACGACAGATGATCAAGGCAATGCATTTGACAGCAAAACACTCAAGCTGATGCATACTACCATGCAGACTCTCGGTCGGGTCGCCATAGTAGGCGGCGGCATTGCCGTTTCGCTTATAAACATACTTCTGTTTAATGATGTAAGCAGCATGGTGGAAGAGCAAAAAGTAGCTGTTTATGTACAAATCTACAAGGTTGCCATGGTAATCCCGCTCATATCAATATGTGGCGTTATACTGGCTGAAATACTGAAACGATCGAGAGTGAGAAAATTACTTAAACGAGGCATCAAACAAGAGAGAGAATACAATCCGGAAGGTATTGGCATAAACAAGGTAAAACCCAATTGGTGGATTCTTGGCGGGAGTCTGACATTTGTCATTTTTACTCTGACGATGGGTTTAATGCAGGTCCCTTACAACCAGGAAATTATTTTTGCCGGATCAATGGCAATCGTACTCTTTCTGATGAATAAGCTGTTGAAAGAATTGAGTTCTTCAGCCCGCAACACTCTGGTAGGAACTGCCATCGTCATTTTTGTGTTTCGGGCCCTTCCCGGTCCAGGGGCGGGAGCTTCCTGGTGGCAAATTGATGAACTGGGTTTCGATCAGCAATTTATGTCATTGTTGTCATTGATTGGCAGCAGTCTAGCCCTGTTTGGGATGTTTATCTTTCGTCGTTTCATGGCGGAAAAGTCAATTTTTTATGTTGTTGGATTTCTAACTGTTGTCGGCTCTTTATTGAGCCTTCCGATTATCGGCATGTTCTATGGTCTTCACGAATGGACCTCAAGACTCACCTATGGTTTTGTTGATGCACGGTTTATTGCAGTTGTCGATACAGCTATTGAATCACCTCTGGGCCAGGTTGCCATGATTCCAATGCTGGCCTGGATAGCCAATAGTGCTCCTGCCCATCTCAAAGCGACCTTTTTTGCCGTAATGGCCTCCTTCACCAACCTGGCCCTTTCATTGAGCAGCCTCGGAACCAAATATCTTAATCAGTTCTTCATCATTAGCCGTGAGGTTATGGATCCACTGACCGGTAATACGATAAACCCTGCAGATTATTCTGAGTTGGGTGTCGTTTTGCTTACCGTTACAAGCCTTGGCCTTATCCTTCCCCTCGGTACCATTTTGTTGGTAAATCGTTTCTCATTGCGAAGTCACTGACGGCTTATCGAGAATACCCTTTTCCCCAACTCTTCGTTATTTATAAAAAACAATGCTCCGGTAAGCGAGGCATGAAAAATCCGGGCTAGTGTCATGTCACATCTAAAATGACATGAGTGCGACATTTCAGGGTTGACATGACACTAGTTGGCAAACATGTCCATTGCAATATGCAGTTCACGCATTTTGCGATAGAGGGTTGAACGGTCAACGTTCAATATGCGGGCAGCTTTTGCTTTGTTACCACCGGCTTTCTTTAAAGCCTCTATTATCTCTCTGCTGGTCTGCCGCTCCCGTTCTGTGAGTGTATACTGGTTGCCCCAGTTCCTGTCGGGCTCGTCGCTCTTTTCCGGAACCGGTGATATATGTAACTGGTTTGCCTGGCGCTCCCTGATAATTTCCTCTGGCAGGTGTTCTGAGGAGAGTGTTGTTCCCTGGCAGAGAATGCATGCCCGTTCAATGGAGTGTTCCAGCTGACGTACATTCCCCGGCCAGGGGTAACGGCAGAGATGTGCCATGGCCTGTTCGGAGATACCGCTTATGTCCTTGTCAATCTTTTGCGCAAAATGGTGGATAAAATGGTTGGCGAGAAGCTCAATGTCACCTGTACGGTCATGCAAAGGCGGGAGGTGGATATCTATGATCAGCAGTCGGAAGTAGAGGTCTTCCCGGAAACTGCCATCGAGTACTTTTTGCTTTAGATCAACATTGGTTGCGGCCACAACCCGGACATCGACCTGGACCTCCTTATCGCCACCAACCGGATAGAATGTTTTTTCCTGTAAAAAACGGAGCAGGCGCAGTTGCATGGTCTTCGTAACATCACCAATTTCATCGAGAAACAGGGTGCCTCCATCAGCCTGAAGGATTCTTCCCATTCTGTTTTCTTCAGCTCCGGTAAAGGAACCTTTTTTGTGGCCAAACAGCTCACTTTCAAGAAGGTTATCCTGTATCGCAGTACAGTCAACCATGATCAGCGGCTGATTATGTCGAGGACTTTCCTGATGGAGGGCATGAACGGCAAGTTCCTTTCCTGTACCACTGGCCCCGGTTATCAGTACAGAGGTGTCAACCCTGCCGATTCTTTCAATCAGCATATAGACATGCTGCATAGCCGGGCTCGCCCCGATCATCCTATGGAAATGTGTCCTTTCCTGTAAATTAATCTGCTCTTTATGGGTCATATCTCTGAAGACTATAACGGCACCGACCGGAGCACCGGTGCCGTCATCAAGAGGGGAAATGCAGACACTCAATACTTTGCATGTACCACTTAGAAAACATTCCACCCGGTGATCTGTCAGCTCCACACCGGTTCTTATGACCTCTGTCACATCGTCGATAACCTGGTTTAAGGGTTTGTTTTTTTTGAAAATATATGAAATATTTCCACCTTCATACAACTCTGGGAGTGCGTGTTTAAAAAGTAATATGGCGGCCTTGTTCAACTTCAGAATACCCATGTTCTGATCCACTGAAATGATACTGTCGGAGACACTCTTGAATATTGTCTCCAAAAAGCGACGATATTGCTCCCGAGCAAGTTCTGCTTCTCTTTTACCCTGTTCCAGGTGATGTTGCTGAATGGCCAGGCGGGCTATTTTCAAAAGAGCTTCTTTTTCAACCGGCTTGGCGAGATA